>JBKBVO010000252.1:0-2486 GCA_046289535.1 Deinococcales bacterium
ACCGAGCACTGCTATGACCTAGCCTACAATTTGGAAACGTTTCTACTTTGTTCTGGACACCAAAAGTTGTCGGATAGGACACAAAATCAACGTGGGGCAGACGACGAGTTTAAGCCAAGAAAGCACATCAGGACATTTCCATATATTGCAGGGAGCACAATAAGCAACCGTGGAACTAGCCTTCTCGAGTCTTGCGAGTGCCATTGCTTGGCTTTTTGCACTTTTAACCTATCAGCAGTACCGCGAACGCGGCAAGCCACACCAATTACTGTGGACTTTAGGCATGGGGAGTTTCGCTTTGGCGGTCACTGCCGATACAGTGGCAAGGGCGCAGGGCGGCTGGCAGGAGGGCGGTTACCGCCTTTGGTATTTTTTTGGAGCAATGCATGGGGTCACGCTTCTGGGTCACGGCACGTTAATGCTCTTAAACCGCCAACCTTGGACGCAACGTTTGCTCGAGGTGGTTGTGGTGGCAATGCTGATTAGCTCGGTAATTGCGCTGAACGCACCGATTGATTTTTCGCTGCTCGAGAAACCATATTCGCCTTCTGGAGCAGCCTTTCCAGATATTGCCGCGCAGGGTTTTGCGACACCGCGTTTTTGGACGATTCCTTTTAATTTGTATGGCACTTTTTGGTTGGTAGGCGGGGCACTTTACTCGAGTTTAGCGCTATGGCGCATACATCGTCCACGCGCTATTGGCACACTTTTGATTGCGCTGGCGGGTCTGATGCTAGCAGGGGTCTCGAGCCTGAACCGCTTTGGTATTGATTATCTCGAGGCAATAGGGCGCATGGTTGGAGTGGCGGTGTTGTTTGTGGGCTTTTTGTTTACTACCTTAGAGCGCGATGCCCTGCCCAAAGTCAATTTGCCCAAAATCCCCCCGCTGGTCTTGGCAGCGATTTCGGGTTGGGGCTTGGCGCTGGCAGCATTTTTTCAACTCGAGCCTGCGGCATGGCAGGCATTGGTGCGCTATCCAGGGCTATTTTTGTTGGCGGCAATTATTTTGGGGATGTTCTGGTTGGTGCTGCAAAAGGCACGTTCTCGAGCCAGGGCATTTGAAGAACACGGAAAATAAAAAATACCCCCGATTTCGGGGGCATTTTTTAGTCTCGAGAAGTATTTTTGACTTCAAACTAGACTTTTTACTTCTCTGGAACGTCTAAAGCGCCATTCACGATACGGGCTTTTGCCGATTCCACACCCTTGATCACCTCGGCGGAAATCAATGAATCGTTGAATTGATCAAGTGCGTAACCTACACCCGAGTTATCCAAACCAAACTCTTGGATACCCTTTGCCCAAGGCTTGCCCTGTGCAACGCCGCCAATCATGTTGTATACAGCCAAATCAACGCGCTTGAGCATGCTGGTGAGGACGTAGTTCATGGTCTTGGGGTTCTTGTCCGAGTCGCCAAGGTAGTTTTGGTTGGAATCTACACCAATAAAAAACATTGGGCGGTCATTGGCACCCTTGCACTTGGCACGATAGTCGGCTGGCTTGGAAACAGCCTTGATGGTGGCAAGCATTGGCTTGAGTTTGATGCCTGCTGGTGGTTTTGCACCGTTAATGCACTTGGTATCCATCACATACTTCAGAGCACCGCCACCCGAAGCGCCTGCGGCAGCGTAGATGATGTCTGCGCCCTTCGCACCTTGCGCAGCAGCAATCTCGCGTGCCTTGGTGGGATTATTCCAGGCTTCTGGAGTGGTACCAGTGTAGTTTTCGATCGTGGTGCAGGTGGGGCAAGCAGCTTTTACACCAGCATTAAAGCCAGCGTAAAACTTACGAATCAGTGGGATTTGCATGCCACCAACGAAGCCAATCACGCCCGTACTGCTGGTCTTACCAGCAATATAACCGACCAGGAAGCTGCCTTCGTGTTCGCGGAAGACTGCGCCAGCGGTGTTGTCACCGGTTGGAACGCTGTCAATCACAGCAAACTTTACATCCTTAAACTCGGCGGCGGTCTTGGTGATGCTCGGCTCGTTGGCAAAGCCCACACCAATCACCAAATCAAAGCCAGCTTCGGCAAAGGCGCGAATACCCGAACCAACTTGGCTTGGGTCAGATGGCTCGAAGTCCTTGACTTCTACGCCAAATTTTTTGGCGGCTCTGGTTGCGCCTTCAAAGGCGCTCTGGTTGAAGCTCTTGTCGTTTTTGCCGCCAGCGTCAAATGCCATACCAACGCGAACGGGCTGCTGTGCGCTGGTGAAGCCAACTGCCAAGACAGCAGCCACTGCACCCAATGCAAGGGATTTTTTCATACTTCCTCCTAAAAATTTATGGGATAACCCATGCGTGATTATGGCACTCGAGTATGGGTTTTGTATATGGCTCAAGTTAGGCTGGTGGGCTACAATAACAGCATGACCCCGACCCCTGAACAAGTGCGTGAGTTTGTAATTGCCGGACATAGCAATTTGCAGAAGGTCAAGACCTTGCTTGCCAAAAATCCAGAACTGCTCGAGCAGCGCCTTGAGTGG
>JBKBVO010000073.1:0-11414 GCA_046289535.1 Deinococcales bacterium
TTTTCTTGCGCCAATTTTGCCGTGACTTTAGAAGAAATCTACGAGGATGTCATTCTGGACAACATGAACTGATACCTCTATAGCTCTTCAAACTCCCCGAGTCGCCTAAATCTTTCACTCCGACTCGAGAGCAGTGCTACCTGGTCTAGACCGCGCAACTGCTCGAGGTTGCGCAGAAGTGCTTTTTTAAGTTCTGCGCTCGAGCCTTGGGGGTCGTTGTGCGCCCCGCCTTTGGGTTCTGGGACGATTTCATCTACAATCCCGAATTGTGCTAGATCCTTTGCGGTCAGGCGCAGTGCTTCGGCAGCTTTGGCGGCTTCTTTGGCATCGCGCCAAACAATTGCCGCGCAAGATTCTGGGCTAATTACGCTGTAGACGGCGTTCTCGAGAATTAAAACACGGTTGCCAACCGCCACGGCAAGCGCCCCACCGCTTCCACCCTCGCCAATGATGACAGCAATAACGGGAACGCGCAGGCGGGTCATTTTTTGGATGCTTTGAGCAATCAGCCAAGCCTGTCCGCGCTCCTCGGCAGCAATTCCAGGGTATGCGCCCGGAGTATCCACCAAGGTGATGAGCGGCAGCCCGAATTTGTCGGCTATGTCCATCAGGCGCATGGCTTTGCGAAAACCTTCGGGGTGTGCCATGCCAAAGTTGCGCAGGATGTTTTCTTTGGTGTCACGTCCTTTTTGTTGCCCAATAATTACAACTGCTTGCCCCTCGAGTCGCGCCAAGCCACCGACGATGGCGGCATCTTCGCCGTAGGCACGGTCGCCGTGTAGCTCTTGGAAATCGGTGAAAATTTTACCGATGTAATCAAGCGCAGTGGGTCGACCCGGTGCTCGAGCAAGTTGAACACGTTGCCAACGCGTGAGTTTATCGTAGGTCTCGGAGCGCAGTCGCTCGAGGCGTTTCTCCAAAAGCGCCAGTTCTTCGGACATATCTACGCCGCTGCTCGAGCCGTAGGTTTTGAGTTCTTCGATGCGGGTTTCGAGGTCGGCGATGGGTTTTTCAAATTCTAGTGGGGGCATGGTTACTTGCGCCTTCCGAATAATCCAGTGCGTGGTGGTGCAACTTTGATCTCGAGCGTGGTGACTTCGGGCTTGGGGAGGTTTCTCAGGGCGGCGATAAGGTTGGTGAGCGTCTCTCTGTGTTGGCGGCGATCCACAACCATGTCTATAAATCCCTTTTTCTCGTAGAACTCGGAGCGCTGGAAACCTTCGGGGAGGCTTTGGCGCACAGTTTGCTCGATGACTCTTTGTCCTGCAAACCCGATTAAGGCATCGGGTTCTCCGATGATAATGTCGCCGATGGCAGCGAAACTCGCGGCGACCCCTCCTGTGGTGGGGTCGGCGAGAATGGTGATATAGGGCAGACCGGCAGCAGCAAGTTGCTCGAGGGCAAAGGTGGTTTTTGCCATCTGCATCAGGCTCAGTGCGCCTTCCATCATCCGTGCGCCCCCCGAAGCGGTGATTAAAATCATGGCTCGAGACTCGCGGGTGGCAAGCTCGATAGCCCTTGTAATTTCTTCGCCTTCGGTGCTGCCCATGCTGCCGCCTGCAAATTCAAAATCCATCACGCAGACCACCACAGCCAAGCCAGCTAAGCTGCCACGCCCAGCATAGACTGCGCTTTCGCGTCCGGTTTTTTTGCGGGCACGTTCGAGTTTGGCAACATAGGTGTCGGTGTCTACAAACTCGAGCGGGTCTTTAGCGCGCACTTTGCCACTGGTCACTTGAAAAGTACCGGCATCGAGCAAGCCCTCGATACGGCGTTTGACGGGGATGCGGTGGTGGTAACCACACTTCGGGCAGACGCGCAGGTTTTGCTCGAGTTCTTTGTTATAGACCTGTGCGCTGCATTTGGGGCATTTGCTCCAGAGGTCGGGCAAATCGTCGTTGATGGGATTTTCTTTTTGTTGCGGTGGTCGTCGTCGAAAGAAGCGCTCGAGGGTCATTGGGCGCACCTCGAGAGGGGGGGAAAGACTTTCACGCGGGGCATTGTACAACGCAAACAGGAGAATTGGTTAAACCGAGTTCAAGGAATCATTGGCAGTAAAGACTCTTGTGGCACGATCAAACTGCCTAGTGTTGTGCCCTGTGGTGCGTGCCGCTCGAGTTCTTTTTGTAAAGCCTTTGTATCTATGCGCCCCTCGAGTGCTTTGCGGTATGCTTGCACTGTCGCTGCAAGTGCTTCGCCATCTTCATGCACAAACTCGAGGCGGTATGTTCCTATTCTCGCCGCCAAAAATTGTGGTAAAAACTGAGCCCCGCTTTGCGCTCGAGCCTCAAAAACCGTGTTGCGGCAACCAACATCTGCTAAAACTGGATGCTCGAGTCCGTTGTGGTCGCGCAAGGCAAGGCTGTGCTTTTCGCAGGGATGTCCGCAATTGGTGTAGTCCGTGCCGGAACTTATAAAGCGGCAAAAAACGCAGTGCTCGGTGTGAAAAACGGGCAAATGATGGTGCACAACCACCTCGAGTTTGCTCGGGTCGGTCTGAGTTGCAAGTTGTAAAATCTGTGCGGCGTTGAGGTCGTGCGTGGGTGCAAATCGCTCCAAGCCCATCTGCAAAAAATGGTTGGCGCTGATGGCGTTGGCGGCGTTCAAACTAAAATCGCCGTACAATGCGGGGCGCTCTGGAGTCTCGAGCAGGGATTGCAGCAGCCCAAGTGGGCGCACTAAAATTCCTGTTACGGGTAGCCCAAGTAGGAATTTTACAATGCGCTCCTCGGCGGGTTTGAGAATCCTTGGGCTTGCCACTACTGCGCTGATTCCTGCCTCGAGAATGCGCTCTACGCTTGGGCGCAAGCCGTACAGCTCTAAGTAATCCAAAATAATCTCGTTGGGGCGTTGCAAAATTGCCGCTTCGAGCTGCTCTGGTTTTCGTACCAGTAGCGAGATAGCTGGTTTTGGGTTGCCGCTTTTTGTGGTGCTCAATGGCGCTATTTCGGCACTGCGAATCTGACGCAGCGGTGCTGCGCGGCGCAACTTGAGCAGTTTGTCTACGGCGCTGCGCCTTGCCTTGCCGAGGCTTGAGAGTGGCACAAAACAATCGCCAACTATGCTAACGCTTAAAGATTCCAAATAAAACGGTGTTTCGCCCAATTTGCCAAGCTCGGCCTCGAGCATCCGCGCATCGAGCGCGCGCCGTTCGGCGGGAACCAGTGTTTCTTCGGTAGAGGCGCTGGCGCGAAGACCGTTTTTGTCGATCACGGTCAGGTGTAACGGTTGCTCGAGCTGTCCCGTCACTTCCCAGCGCACAGGCTGGCGGCGCAAAGGTTTTGTTGGCTCGAGGTACTGGCGCAGTTCTTTTTTGATTTCTGGGTCGCTCGAGCGCCAAACCCAATCGCCGCGTTCGATTCGCGCAAAATGAATAGCGCGATTGCCAAAACGCAGTTCGACTTCACTTAAGCCGCTCGAGTCTGGCAGGCGTACTGAGCCACGCTTTGTGTACTCAAAGATTTCAAAAATCGCGCCGCCTTCCTCGTGTTGTTCGGGGCTTCGCCGCTCGGCGGCATCAAAAACCACGCCGTCGCCGGGCTTGAGAACACCCACACCACCCGCTGCAAATTCACCCTCGAGCTGTACGAGCACTGCATTGTGCGAGACACCTATAACTGTGCCAACTCGAGTCCCGCGGTGGCGCGGGGCGCGACCCTGCACTACTGTTTGGTGGTTGGTGCCACCCATAAATGCTGGTAACAAGCCCCTCGAGTACACGCCTTCAAGCAGAAACTTGGTTTGGCGTAAATTTGGCAGTTCTTGTTTTTCCCAAGTCGCATCAATCATCTGACGGTAGGCGGCAGTTGTGGCGGCAACGTATTGGGCATCTTTATAACGCCCTTCAATTTTGAAGCAGTCAATGCCAAGCTGCATCAGTTCAGGAATCTGCTCGAGGGCGTATAAATCTTGTGGCGAAAGCAAGTAACGGTTCTCGCCTAAATCTCGCTCGAGACCGTCTACAATGAGCGCATACGGCATTCGGCAGGCTTGAGCGCAAGCCCCACGGTTGGCGCTGCGTCCGCCCCAAGCCTCGCTCGAGAAACATTGCCCAGAATAGGAAACGCACAGCGCCCCGTGCACAAAGACTTCTAACTCGAGGTCGGTATTTTTCTTGATTTGAGCGATGTCTTTTAACGACAACTCGCGTGCTAGCACCGCTCTCGAGACTCCAAGGCTGCGAGCAAAGTTTGCCCCCTCGGCGCTGGTGATGGTCATTTGCGTGCTGGCATGGATTGGCAGTTCTGGAGCGATTTGGCGTGCGAGTTTGACCGCGCCAATGTCTTGTGCAATCACGGCATCGGCTCCGCTTGCAGCAATACCTTCGATTTCTTGAGCTAAGGTGCCGATTTCGTTGTCGAAAACCAAAGTATTCATTGCGACAAAAGCCATCACGCCACGTTCGTGCAACATGGCGACGGTTTCGGGTAGGTTGTCATGGTTAAAGCTCATGGCTTTGGCTCTGGCGTTAAAGCCCTCGAGTCCAAAATACACCGCATCGGCGCCTGCTTCGATAGCGGCGCGGAGTTGGGGCATTCCACCCGCGGGAGACATCAGTTCGGGCTTGCGTAACATTGGGGTATTCTGACATGTACAGATGAGGGCAGATTGCCGATAGCTCGGGGAAGCTTATGTATGACTCAAGACCGCCTCGAGTTCGTACAAAAGGGTCTTTCTAAAACAAAAAAGGAGCGCATCTGCGCTCCTCGAGACTGCAAAAAGAGTTACTTTTCTTCTTTTTTGCCCTTGCCAATGACTTCTGGTTCGGCTGCAGGAGCGGTGCTCTCCTCGGCGGCTCGAGCGTGGTGAATCACCAACAAGGTTGCCTTGGGGTCAGACACGAGCTTCACACCTTCTGGCATGACCAAATCCGAACTGTGAACAGGTTGATTCATCGCTAAGTTGCTGATGTCCACTACAAATTCTTGTGGAATGACCTTAGGCGCACATTTAACTGTAACAGTGTGGGCAACGATGTCGAGAACACCGCCAGCCTTGACCGCGGCAGAAACACCCTTGGTGCGTACTGGAATGACAACTTCGATTGGCTCATCCGAGACAATTAAAAAGTCGGCGTGTTCGGCAATACGCTTGCGCTTGTTCATCGAAACAGCCTTGACCAAGGTATCGAGTTTTGCTCCATCATCGAACTCGAGGGTAATCACGCCGTGGGTGCTGACCTGACGAAAAACCTTATCGAATGCTTTGCGTTCAACAAAAATGCTCTTGTTGCTAGCTTTATCGTACACCACTGCTGGAAGCATACCTTCGCTGCGAAGGGTGCTGTTTTTTTGGGTGCGTACAGATGCTTTTAATTCCACAAAATCCTCCAAAACGCCGCTTTTACGGCAACCGAGGAAGTGTACACGAAAAGACATTTTTTGCAAAGGGGGCAAACGTTGCGTAAAGCAACAGCGATAATGCGTCATGCTTACCTTGACAAAGCCTGTTCCAGAAGCTGCTGCCGCGTTGTTCTCTGCTGAAGCACTCGAGTTTGTTGCCAAGCTCGAGTCACGTTTTGGTGGGCGCAGACGCGAACTCTTAGCGCTGCGCGATGCCCGTGCGTTGCGCCTCAAAAATGGAGAGATGCCCGGGTTCTTAGACGAAACAGCCGCTGTTCGCTCGAACCAGTGGACGGTTGCACCCCTACCGTACGACCTTCAAGACCGACGCACCGAAATCACCGGACCGGTAGACCGCAAAATGGTGATTAATGCGTTGAATTCTGGAGCAAAGGTCTTTATGGCAGATTTCGAAGATGCCAATAGCCCCACTTGGTCGAATACAACCTTGGGGCAACTGAATCTGCTCGAGGCGAACAAGCGCACAATTAAACTCGAGACACCCGATAAAACCTACAGCCTAGGCGAAAATCTGGCTACACTCAAGGTGCGCCCTCGCGGCTGGCATCTCGAGGAGCGCCATGCGCGGTTGCACGGTGTAGCGGTTTCGGCGAGTTTGTTTGATTTTGGCATTTACTTTTTTAACAACGTCCATGTTTTGCTGGCGCGTGGTTCCGCACCGTATTTTTATTTACCTAAACTCGAGAGTTATCTAGAGGCGCGGCTTTGGAACGATGTTTTTGTTTTTGCCCAAAATGAACTTGGTGTGCCGTGTGGCACAATTCGTGCCACAGTGCTGATTGAAACCATTTTGGCGGCTTTTGAGATGGAAGAAATTCTCTATGAGTTGCGCGAGCACTCGAGCGGTTTAAATTGCGGACGGTGGGATTATATTTTTAGCTTCATCAAAAAACTTGGGCACGACCCGCGATTTGTTCTTCCAGACCGTGCTAAAGTTACAATGGCAACGCAGATGATGCGCTCTTACTCGAGGTTGGCGATTCAAACTTGTCATAAACGTAAAGCGCCAGCCATCGGTGGGATGAGTGCTTTTATTCCGGTGAAAAACGACCCCGAAGCTAACGAACGCGCTTTTATGCAAGTGCGTCTCGATAAAGAACGCGAAGCAGAAGATGGGCACGATGGTACTTGGGTGGCGCACCCGGGGTTGGTGCCGGTTGCACTCGAGGTTTTTAATCGCCTTATGCCTGCGCCAAACCAGATCGAAAAAATCCCAGATGTGCAGATTCTCGAGTCGGACTTGTTGGCGGTGCCACAGGAAAAGGTCACGCGGGCTGGTCTAGAAATGAACGTTTCTGTGGCTTTGCAGTATCTCGAGGCATGGTTGCGCGGGGCGGGCGCTGTGCCAATCAATAACCTCATGGAAGATGCTGCAACCGCCGAAATCTCGAGGGCGCAGTTGTGGCAATGGGTGCATCATCAGGTGGTGCTCGAGGATGGAGAAGTGGTTACTCGGGCAATGGTGCTTGAGAGTATCGAACGCCATTTAGGTCAATTGAAGGCACAAGGAAAGCGCTTTGAGGAAGCGGCAATGTTGCTTATCAAGACCACCGAAGAACCATTTGCCGACTTTTTAACCATTTCGGCATATCAGATTTTGGAAGGGTGAAACTTTCTTGTAGGTGAGGCGCGCCTCGAGCTTGAATATTTCAAAAACTCCCGACTTTTGGTGCTATTAGGCAATATCAAACCAAAAACTGGCTCGGGGACGCATAACTCGAGCCAGTTTTTGGTTTTGTTATTGCTGTTTACTCTTCGCCTTCGTCGAGGTCGTTGTGCTGTGCCATATTCTCGAGTCCGTCTTTTGCCAGCAAGGTAATGCGGCGATAACCGCTTTGTAAGAACCCTTCAGAGCGCAATTCAGTGATGATCTTTGAAACGCTCTCACGGGTGCTCGAGGTCCCTTCGGCAATCAGTTCGTGGGTGGCACGAACATAAGTGTATCCGTTTTCGTCCAAACCACCCAATGGCGTTTGAGCGAGCTGCAATAGGTAACGAGCAACACGCTGGCGTAAATCGCCGATTTGTAGGTGGTACTCGTACGCCATCACACGCTGCAGCTGATCGGATAGGCTGCGCGTAACTATGCCTAAGTTTTCTCCAGTGATGGCTTGCGGGTCTACAGGCACAAGGGTGGCATCGGTCAGGGCTTCGACTTGGTGGTCGCGCCATTGTTTATTGAGGGCTTCTTCGCCGAAGTAATCGCCAGGCAATACATGGCGCACAGTGAGGACACGACCCTTTGGGGTGAGCTTGGCAATGCGAATCAAGCCAGATTCAACGCGGAACAAGCTCAACGCGGGGTCGCCTTCGTAATAGACGGTTTGACCGCGACGGTAACGCATTTGGTGGGGGCGATTCATACCAATGTTCATCATGAGGTACTCCTTGCATTCTGAGAGCGGGAATGCGCCGCACAATAGACTAGCAGCCTAGGAGACTGTTTGCATCGAATGATGTGTGTGATGTTGCTTGAGGTAGCGCTCAGAACTCCGAGCCGAGTTAAAGCCGCTGACGGCAACACCGAGCGTACCTTGACCTGGAAAAATGGTTTCGCCGGCAAAAAACAGACCGGGTACGCCAGAAACATGATGCAGCGCATTAAAATTTGCGCTGTGTGGCATTTGTGGGATGCCACCAACCCGCCCGAGACTGTGCAAGGTGAAGCGCTCAAAGGTGCGCGGTGAGCCGCTTTCGAGCAACACAATGCCACCGGTAAAACCAGGGAAATGAGCCTCGAGCAGGGATAAAATTTTGTGCTCGAGACGCTGTTTTTGTTCATGGTACGCATCTTCGGATAAACCAAAAAAATCTTGCGGCTTAACGTGTGTTGAAATCGTGACGCTGCGGTAGCCCGGGGGCGCACGTCGGGAGTCGTTGGGGGCGGAAATACTGACCAAAAAGTTATCGGTTAGTCCATGTTCGTCAAAACGCACAATCTGCTCAAATAAACCCAGATTTTTTGGCAAAACCTTTTCGTCTACGCCAATGTAGAGTGTAAATGCGCCCCAGACTTCGGGCAGATGCTCGAGCTTTTTGGCAACGGAAGCAAGTCTTCGGTCGTTGACAAGTTTTAGGGTGTCATGAATTGGGGCGGTTGAAATAACTACTGGCGAGATAAAATTGCGCCCGTGCGCTTCGATGCCGCGCACCTTGCCACCCTCTTGTAGGATGCCTTTGGCTCGGGTTGCATAATGTATTTTGCTACCGTTCCGGTCTATGTAGTTTGCTAAATCCTCTGCCAGGCTGGCAAGCCCGCCCGGAACGTACTGTGCTCCGTAACGGTAAACTTCGAGAGCATAAGCGCCGTTAGGCAGCGCGCATTGCTGAGAAATGCACTGCATGGAGTCAAGTAATTGCCCATCAATGAAGGCTTTGTGCGCGGGGTCGTTGATCTTGTGCTTCTCGAGTAGGTCGCCGACAGTACGATTGAGGTTCAGCAAGACTTTAAGTACACCGGGATGAATCCCTTGGGCGGTATCCCAGACATCGGCAAGGGATTTCCAAGGCATACTCGGGTAACGCCGTGCCGCGTGGTGCATTGTGTCGGCAAAGGACTGAATCTCTCGCCAAAATTTTTGTTTTTGGACAAGCTGGCTTGGGAAGGCTCGAGCCAGTTCTGTTGCCCAGCCTGCTCGAGTCCCAGCCACCTGAACCTGCTGTCCATTCAGGTGCAAGCGCATTACAGGGTCGAGGTTGGGCAGGTTTTTTTGGATTCCAAGTTTTTGGAAGATATTGTAAAACAATCCGCCCTGCTCGAGTCCTGCACAAACTGTTGCACCGACAGCAAAGCCAAAAGTGCCCAGCGCATGTTTGCGTTCATAGCGTGCGGCACAACCACCCGGGTGAATATCGCGCTCGAGAACTCGGACTTTATGCCCTTTTTGAGTTAAGAGCGCCCCTGCAACCAACCCTGCAAAACCTGCGCCGATAATGGTTACATCGGCGTGGAGGTCTTCGCGCATAATTCGCGCTCGGTGTGGCTTGAGCACTTGGGTCATAAGGCGACCTTTTGGCTATCAAAAATAGCCAGCAAATTATCAAGGGCTTGGGCGGCATCGGCGCCGGCAAAAATACCCCCGAGTTCTTGAGCAAGACTTGGGCGTTCGTTAAAGACGCGCCCGCCAAAAATCAAAGTGGGTACAACCTCGCGCAGCAAGTGAATATTGGGGCGCAGCGCATCTACCACCTCTGCACTACTACACGAAACCATCACTGCAGCCGCACGCACTTCTCTGGCAAAACGCGCCAAATCCACAACGGGCATATTCGCGCCCAAGTAGTGAGTACGAACTCCTGCGCGACGCAAGAAAATCCCAATCGCCAGTGCACCGATTTCGTGGTGTTCACCTGGTCCGCAGGCAACCACCACGACTGGACCACCGCGCGGGCTACCTGCCATCTCAAAAAGTTGCAGTAAACGCCCTTTGATAAAACTAGTGGCTTGGTGTTCATGGGCGATATTGATTTCGCCGCGGTGCCATTTTTCTCCAATTTCAATCAGCGTGGGTTGGATCACTTCGAGCACAACACTCTCTACAGGCATGACCGAGTGTGCTTGTGCGAGCATACGCTCAGCTCGAGTCATGTCGCCTTCGAGCGTAGCCGACATAAAATCTTCAACTAAAGCACTTGGAGCAATGGCTTTGGGATGCACCACGGCGTTCCCCGTCTGGGTAGGGCTTTCGCGCCAAAGCTGTGCAGCCCTCGAGACGGGAATGCCTTCAAGGATATGGTTTTTAATAAATTCGATGCACGCCATGTCTAACGCGCTATACATGCGATAGCCACTCTGAGTGCGCTCTGGATTGGGGACACCATAGCGCCGTTCCCACTGACGCAGCGTGGTGGCTGGCACGCCTGTGCGGGCTTCGACCTCGCTGGCGGTAAAAAGTGGTGTGATATCGGTGCTTAAACTGCTCATGGGTATCCTTGATGATTGATTTTTAAGACCTTGTACGAACCTTGAACAAACCTATGATTGTACAAACTTTGTCAAATGTCAAGCCCCTTTAGTGAAATTAAATTTTTTAGCGTCAAGTAAAATGGTTTTTTAATTTCTAACGATGTTTGATTTGTGGAAACACTTCCATATTAAACAGGCTCAGACTACAATTTATATGGATTTTTGTCCAATGATTGAGTAATCTTTGGTGTTCCGATGAGATGTTTCGGGTTTTGAGGCAAATTTGAAATGTAAAGCATTTTGCACTCTGCTTGAACAAAGTTGTGACGAAATATAGCTTGGTGATTTATTATTTTTAGGACAATAAAAAGTAGGATTTCATGCATTCTTGGCTTAGATGATTGTGTTGCCTTGATTGCAATTTTTGGAAACCTTTCTTTGGTATTGGGTGTTTTTACCGTTCTTGTCCAAGAACTGTAAAGTATTGCAGCATACAATTGGAATGAATTCCAAGTCATTGAATTGATAATGATGGAATCTTTTCCGTGAGCTGTACAGAAGTCTGAAGATGGGTACTCGAGTAGACTCAGACAGCGATGACTCAGACCCCACCGAATAAAATGCCCAAAAATGCAAGTTATAGTTTGGCGCAAAGCAGTAATTTCTTGCCCGTTACAGCCCAGCTTTATGACCTGTGGCGCGAGCGTTCGTTGTCGCTTCTTACACGCGAAAAATTTAAACTCGAGCGCGAATTTCTTTTGCTCAAAGATTGGGTAAAACCACAATCAGGGGAGTATTTTTTAGACATTGGAACCAGTACTGGCAATTATGCTCGAGTGCTTGCTGGGGCAGGCGCTCGTGTAGAAGCAATAGATATTTCGCGTCATATGCTTGAAAAAGCACTTGCACGCGGTAACAATCAAAATATCAATTATATCCAAGCCAATGCCGAATATCTGCCATTTACAGATTCGAGTTTTGATGGTGTGGTGATGGGTGCAAGCCTGAACGAATTTCACAATACGCGTCTCGCACTGGAGCAAACTGTACGTGTGCTCAAGGATGGCGGTAGGCTTTTTATGATGTACTTGTGTGAATCTGATACTGGGTTTGGTCGTTTGCTGCAGGCACCATTCCGACTCAGT
>JBKBVO010000253.1:0-2476 GCA_046289535.1 Deinococcales bacterium
ATGCTTGCCCCTGTGACCACGATTGTTGTGGTGATTAGCGTGATTGACAGCTTGCGCTCTTTTGATATGGTCAATATCATGACGCGTGGCAATCCCTTTGACTCGAGCAATGTTTTGGCAAACTACATGTATCTCAGTTTCGAGGATTACCGTATGGGTTACGCCGCGAGCATTGCAGTGGTGCTGTTTGCTATTAGTTTAGTGTTTATCTTTTTGTATTTGCGTGAAGTGATGCGACAGGAGGAAGCCCAATGAGTGTTGCCGCCCAAGATTTGCCTCGAGTCTCGAGCAAAAAAATGCGCAAGGGAGTGCATCCTGTTATTTTGGCTGTCGTTTGGATTGGCGCGATCCTTTGGCTGGTTCCAATTGTTGGCTCGGTGCTGACCAGCTTGCGTACCTTCGATGACTTTAACAACAATGGTTTTTGGAGTATTCCCGAAACTCTAACTCTGGACAATTATGTTCGGGCTTGGGGCAGAATGGGCATTAACAAATACCTGCTCAACAGCTTTATTATCACCTTGCCCGCATTGGTTGGCTGCATCATGCTTGCGAGCATGTGCGCCTATGCGCTGGTGCGCTTTCAGTTTAGGCTGGCTAAGCCGCTTTACTTTATGTTTGTGGGCGGTTTGTTGCTGCCTTTTCAAATGCTTTTGTTGCCCGTGTTTCGTTTGACCAACGACCTGGGTATCCACAATACCTATTGGGCTTTAATTTTCTTTCATACGGCTTTTCAGTTGGCATTTTGTACCTTTGTGCTGCGCAACTTTATGAAAACCGTGCCTGCAAGTTTGTTTGAAAGCGCGATGATAGACGGTGCAGGCGAATGGACAATCTTTTTGCGGATTGCTTTTCCACTGATGTTACCGGGCATTGCCAGCCTTGCTACACTCGAGTTCACTTGGATTTTTAACGATTATCTTTGGGCATTGGTACTGATTACCGACAATGCTCTCAAACCAATCACCACTGGTCTTGCCAACTTGCGTGGACAATTCACCACCGACTACCCGCTCATTGTTGCGGGCAGCATTTTGGCGTGTGTGCCGACCCTAGTGGTTTTCTTTGCCTTGCAGCGTTACTTTATTGGCGGTTTAACCGTTGGTGCAACAAAGGGCTAAGCTGTTTCTCGAGTAAATTTTTGGCACTGGCTCAGAGCTTCACTCTGGCTCAAGACTGCATTGCAAAGGGTGCCCCTCGCCTTTTGCTAAGTCTTCGACCTGCATCACCTTGGTTTCGGCAATCTCGAAAGTGTAAACCCCTGCTAAACCCACCCCTGCATGGTGCACCTGCAACATCACCTGCACGGCTTCTTCTTCGCTTTTGCGAAAAACCTGCATTAGCACATCCACCACAAAATCCATTGGGGTGTAATCGTCGTTTAACAAAAACACCTTCCACCGCTTAGGCGTGGCGGTTTGGTTGCGGGTTTTGGTCTGTGCTTGACTCACACTTAGGGTATTTTAGCATTAGAATAGCGCCGTGACATTACCCCGTGTGTATATTGATGGTGAAGCTGGCACCACTGGCTTACAAATCCGTACCATGCTCGAGTCGCGCAACGATTTGGATTTGCTACGCATAGACCCTGAAAAACGCAAAGACCCTCTCGAGCGGCAAAAACTCCTAAACAGTGCCGATGTTGCCGTACTGTGCCTGCACGACGACCTTGCACGTGAAGCAGTAGGCATGATTTCCAACCCCCATGTTCGGGTGCTTGATGCGAGTACCGCACACCGCGTAGCGGATGGCTGGGTGTACGGCTTTCCCGAACTCGAGCCAAACCAAGCCAAAGCGATTCATAACGCACGCTTTGTGGCAAACCCCGGTTGTTATGCCCAAAACGCCATTGCGCTGCTCCGCCCATTGGTGGATGCGGGTCTGATTCCCGCAGACCATCCACTGAATATTCAGGGTGTACAGGGCTATTCTGGAGGCGGCAGACAACTGATAGATGCAGCCGAGGGACACGGCACACACCACTTGGCAGGCGGCTATCGTGCTTATGGATTAAGCCTCGACCATAAACATCTGCCCGAAATGATGAAGTATAGCCGGCTCACAACTGAGCCGATTTTTACCCCTGCGGTTGGAAAATGGTTTAAGGGGATGTTGGTACAGATTCCCTTACACCTGCATACCCTCCCCAAACGCCCAAGCGCAACCGATTTTCAAGTTGTGCTCGAGCAGCACTATGCTGGACAGCAGTATGTGCGGGTGCTGCCTCTCGAGCAGAACGCTGCCGCCACAGAAGTGTTAGACCCAGAGACACTGAATAACACCAACTTAATGGAAATTAAAATCTTTGCCAACCCCAAAAAACAACAAGCCTTGCTGGTGGCTCGAGCCGATAACTTGGGTAAGGGTGCAAGCGGTGCAGCAGTACAAAACCTCAGCCTGATGTTGGGGCTACCACACCCAGCCTGATGTTGGGGCTGCTCCATCCGACAAATTGTCGTAGACTACACTTATGGAC
>JBKBVO010000254.1:0-2468 GCA_046289535.1 Deinococcales bacterium
AAAACCTGTCACGTCCGTTAAAAAAATTAACGGCACACCCGCTTGGTTGGCATCCAAAATAAAACGCGCAGCCTTGTCGGCGGCTTCGGCATAAATAACTCCGCCTATCTCGAGTTTGTTGGACTTTTTTATAACACTGCGCTGATTGGCGACAATGCCCACAGGATAGCCACCAAGACGCGCAAAACCTGTCACTAAGGTCTGCCCATATTCGGCTTTGTATTCGGCAAAGGTTTTGCCATCAAAGAGCGCAGCAATCACTTCTCGAGTCTCAAAAGGTTTGCTGCCATCACTCGAGATTAAATCGAGTAAATCAGAGCTGGCTCGAGCCGGAGCAATGCTCTGGATACGACGTTTTGCCCAAGGCGCAAGGTCTGGAAGCGCATAAAAACCCGCCAATTCGCGGATTCGGTTAATCGCACTCGGGTCGTCTGGTTCGCGGTAGTCCACTGTGCCAGAAATTGCCGCGTGCATTGCGCTGCCGCCGAGTTCCTCGGAGTCCACAACCTGACCAATCGCAGCTTTGACCAGTGCAGGAGCAGCCAAGTACAAGCCCGAGCCTTCAGTCATAATGAGGGTATCGCACATCACTGGCAAATAAGCGCCACCCGCTACGCAATTACCCATAATTGCGGCAATCTGTGGCACACCCAAAGCGCTCAGACGCGCATTTAAATAAAACACTCGCCCGAAGTCGTCTTGGTCTGGAAAAATTTCGTCTTGCATGGGTAAGTAAACCCCGGCACTATCCACTAAATAAACCACAGGCAGTTTATTTTCGAGTGCAATGGTTTGAGCACGAATAACTTTTTTAGCAGTCATCGGAAAAAACGCGCCCGCTTTGACGGTGGCATCGTTAGCGATAATCATCCAATCGCGCCCCGCAATTTGCCCAATACCCACCACTGTACCAGCACTGGGGCAACCTCCTGCTTCGGGGTACATCTCGAAGGCGGCAAAAGTAAAAAGTTCTTCAAAGCGGGTATCCGAGTCTATTAGGAGCGCGATGCGTTCCCTTGCACCAAGGCGATTTTTGGCATGTTGGCGTTCGAGTGCTTGAGCACCACCACCACGCCGAATCAAGGCAGCACTTTGCTCGATTTGCTCGAGCAGGGTATTCCACTGGGTCATTGGTAAAGTATAACGGTTTTTAAGTGCAAATACAAAATTTTGTTATGTATTAAAACTCAAAACCCTCACAAATTTAGATTAGAATACAGAATGTGAGTATCACCCGCGACACCCGTCCAGTAGACCCAGCCCAACAAGCTCAGCGCGAAAAACTAGACGCGCTCTCGCTCGAGTTGCGCCAGTTGCATTCGATGCTGCTTGAGTTAGTCAAAGCCGATTTCGAGAAATTAAACGGAAAAACCAAAGGTCCGTTTCATATGTTTCAGCTTGTGACTTCCAACCCGTTTTTTGCGTGGTTGCGTCCCCTGAGTGGAATGATGGCAAACATTGACGAACTGACCGACGAAAAACGCTTGCTCAATGCTAGCGAACTCGAGCGAATTCAAAACATGGTGAACAGCCTTTTGGCGGTTGACGAGCCAAATTTTGGCTCAAACCTCGAGACTCGAGCCAGAGAGCGCGCCGAGGTCTACGCTAAACGCCAAGCCGTACTACAGTTGGCTAACGCGTTATGAGCGAGCAGGATAGCAACCTTGAGTCGGAACAAACTTGGTCGCCAAAGTCAGAAGATGAACTCGAGTTTGAGAATGACGAATTACCACCATCCCGAAATAGAGAGCGGCGCGACCCTTGGCACGCCTTGGATGATTTTGATGACGAGTAGGCTGGCTACTCTCACCCCTAATCCTGCTCTCGTAGGCGCGGAGGTGTGTACCACACACGCCAAAACACAACTTCAAATCTCGAGATGTAAAAAACCTCATCTCGAGAGTAAGTTATTGCTATGGCTCAAGCGATAATTTATGTATTCCTTTGTTAAACCCCTGCTTTTTGCACTCGACCCTGAAACTGTCCATGACCTTGTCATGGCAATGCTGGAGACCACGAGTCGCACCAAGCCTCTGCTCGAGACGGTGCGCTATTTTTGCACAGTTTCAGACCCCAAACTTGCAACAACGTGTATGGGTTTGCAGTTTCCAAACCCGATTGGGTTAGCGGCTGGCTTGGACAAAAATGCGCTAGCGTTGCCAATTTGGGCGGCACTTGGTTTTGGCTCCCTCGAGATTGGCAGTGTGACAGCTCATGCACAGTCAGGCAACGAAAAACCGCGCCTGTTTAGGCTGCCCAAAGACAACGCCTTGATAAACCGCATGGGCTTTAACAACCACGGGGCGGATGTGGTTGCGGCGCGGCTCGAGTTGTGGAAACACACGCACGGCGCAACGCGCATACCGCTTGGGATTAACTTGGGCAAATCCAAAATCACGCCGCTCGAGGATGCCCCACAAGATTATCTGTACAGTTTGGAGCGACTCTACAAACACGGCGACTACTTT
>JBKBVO010000074.1:0-11366 GCA_046289535.1 Deinococcales bacterium
GTTGGCGGGTAAGGCTACTGGTGTAGATTTTTTGTTTCACAGCTTAATTCTGACCGGCTTTACCCACTTTATAAACACGCTCTTAAATGCCGCACACACCAAAGCCTTGTCTACGGTGCGGTTGTGGACAAAGCCCTTTATCTTTCCCCGTCCGCCAGTGTTCACCAGCCCTTTTGCCCAAGCGCGCTTCTACAAAAAAAATGATGTGCTCAACTATCACTATGGGCAAGACATTGCAGGGAAAATAGGCGACCCGATTTATGCTACCAACGATGGCATTGTGGAAGTGGCGGGTGTGTACCCAATTCGAGGTGGGTTGACGGGTATTAACCACGGCGCGGGTTTGGTCAGTTTGTATTTTCACCAAAGCCAAATTTTAGTCAAAATCGGACAGCGCGTTAAACGTGGACAACTGATAGGTAAGGTTGGTAATACGGGTTTTAGCACTGCGCCACACCTGCATTGGGAAATGCGAATCCGCGCCGAAGCCACCGACCCAAAACAATGGGTAGATAGGCTTTTTCCGTTCTAAAGGTGCTTTAATCTTTCCACTCCGAGACAGGAATAGCTTCTCCGCCTTCAACGGTTACAATCGGTTTAGCATAGCCGCTCGAGAAACGCACCTCGAGCGTGGCGCGGTCAAAACTATTGGGGGCAACGATACCTTTACGCACATAAAAGCCTTTTTCGTCGCTCGAGATATCGCCACTGCGGGTAAAACGAATCTGCACCACTTCGCCATGTTTGGCGGTAGCAATTCGCACAAAATAGGCATTTTGCCCATCGAATTTCAGGTATTGCGGCGAGGTTTCACGTTTTTTGAGAAAAGCGAACATAAATTGTGTTTATTCTAACTGATATACACTTACAGTTCTAACTGATACACACCTACAGTGTTTGCCGAGTTTCTCTCCTCATCCTTCCAAAAGGCGGTCGGGTGTCCGCTTCACTCGAGGACATTACCTTCCAGCTCGCCAAGTCTGTGACACCCTCTACCACAGACTCGTACTGTGAAGCAAATGATTATTCTTGCACAATAACCCGATTGCGCCCTGTGTTCTTTGCCTGGTATAGAGCGGCATCGGCACGGGCAATGGCATCGCTGGGCTGGCGCGTGGTATCGGGTAGCAGCGTATAGACCCCAACGCTGATGCTGACCGTGCTCCCCACACTCGAATTTGGATGAGCTAAAGCAAGCCCTGCAACGCTCGAGCGCAATTTTTCGGCAACATACCGAGCAGTGCTGGCATTGAGGCGCAAAATAGCTACAAATTCCTCGCCACCATAGCGTGCCAAAACATTGGATTCACCCGAAGCGTGGACTTGTTGCTCGAGTGCTTGAGCAATAGCCTTTAAACATTCGTCGCCCTGTTGGTGTCCAAGCGCATCGTTGTATTTCTTGAAATGGTCAACATCGAGCATCACCAGACTCAGAGGGCTGCGCCGTTCTATACATTCTGCCCAAGCTCGTTCGAGGGCGGTGTCAAAGCCCCGACGATTGAGCACTTTGGTGAGACCATCGGTATAGGAGAGCTTCTCGAGTTCGCGTGTAAGGCGCAACAGTTCGGCTTCTCGAGCTTTGATGGTTTCTACGGCGCTATCCAAACGCAGTGCACTGCGAACCCGTGCGAGCAATTCGGTTTCGTCAAAAGATTTATTGATGAAATCCGTTGCACCTGCGTCAAATGCTTGACGCAGAACCTCGCGGTCATCCAAACCCGTGACCATGATAATCGGCTTTTCAGTCAGATGCGGTAATTGGCGTATCTGACGAATCCCTTCGACTCCATCGCCATCGGGCAAAATTTTATCCATCAAAATTAGATTGAACTGCTCAGTGGCAACTTCTCCACGCAAGCCCAGCATTCGCAAACCCTGCTCAAGGGTTGGTGCGGCACGAATCTCGCCATAACCTGCACCCTCGAGCAAACCTATTAAGAGGTTTCGCATCAGCAGGCTATCTTCAATAATTAAAATCCGTCGAGTTTGGCTCACACCAAGCCTCTGGCAAACTCGAGCAAATGATTTTGTTTATAACTGGGTTTAGCAAGGGTTTGCAAGCCCAAAGACTGGGCTTGTGCACTCTGTTCAGCGCTAAACTCGAGCGCAGTAACCACAATCGGAATCGTTACTCCATCTAAACGCCACGCTTTCCCAAGCGCTAGACCATCTATGCCGCTGCTTGGCTCGAGTGGTAGCACCAACAGCCCTGCTTGGGCAAGCCGAGGCTGCATGGTTTCGGGCAGGGCAAAGCCCTCGACTGTCCAACCAGCTTGTTCGAGTTGGCGCTGCATGACAGTGCGGGCGGTTTCGGAAGGCTCGAGTAGCAATGCTAAATTGGATTTTGGAACGGTTTTGGGTTCGGGTGTGGCGTTGTCTATGCTGATGCCCACCAAACTGGTGCCTGGCTCGAGTATCACGATCGTGCCGTTCGCACGCTGGCGCAGTTTACTGGTCATATCCTCGACCTGTGGGCTGGCTTGTTCCATACTTGGGTCGGTATCAATAATCTCGCGCACCATATCCAGTGCACGCAACAACAAAGTAGCTGTGTTGGAGTCGCAGGCTTCGCCTTGGTCGCGCAGGCGCGCTAACACATCTTCAAAAGCATGGGTCAGATTTTTTAAGACCTTGAGTTCAAGCATACTTGCTCCACCTTTGATGGTGTGCATGCTCAAAAACAACTGGCGCACCAACTGATGGTTGTTTGGGTCACGCTCGAGTTGCAACAAGCCCTGATCGAGTTTTTCGAGGTGGTCGGTGGCTTCTGCCTTAAACTCACCCATGAAGGCTGCGAGGTTCATGCTCATATTTTGCCATACCAAACGAAGTTTTGACAGTGCAAGCTGATTTCTTGATGCACTGAATACTCCGCGACGTTCCTACCGCTTTGCTCAAAGTCTCTGCGCCCATGCACGAAACGCTTGAGTCATACTCGGCTCGCCAATTTATTACCGCAAAACTCAACGCATCAAGCTCAGGTACACCTGAATTGGTCCGGCGGGTGTGAGGTCACGCCGTGCGGCGACAGCGACCCAGACCGAACCCGAGTTGGACTCGAGTTGGCTTAAAAAGGCGCCGAGTTCGCCGACTGGCACCAAAGGATTCGGCAGATTTTCGCGTGGGACACCGCGCTCAAGCAATTCACGCCCACTGTCGCGCAAGAGATTTTCGACGCTTAAACGCAAGCTCGAGCTGCCTTTCGCCGCACCAATCATCAGTTCACGCAAGCGAATCGGCTGTCCTGAAGTGTACAATGCCTCGTTGGGACGCACCTCGAGGGTGACTGGTAATTCGATGCCGGTTTGAGTCACGCTGCGCGAAGTTCGCATTAAAATCAAATCCGAACCTTTGCTGCGTTGTGCTTCACTGATGTATGGCTCGAGGTCTGGGGAGGGTTTGACCACCACCGCCTTGCTGCGTGTTGCTCCACGCACCTGAGCCACACTCGCGGCTTGCTTGATCCACGTTTGCAGTTGCTCGCGCAAGATATCTGGCGAGTTTGACTCGAGCAAAAGCTGCGAGACCAGTTCACCCTGACGAAAAATAAAATTTCCACTGGTAGCTTCTGCAAGGGCTGTTTGGGTTTCGCGCAACTGGGCTTCGGCGCTGTTTAATTGCTGGGTTAAATTATTGTTTTGACGCTCGAGCCGATTGACGCTTGCTTCGAGTGAGGCACGCGTTTGATTGAGTTCAGCGATGTCGCCTTGGAGCTTATTGCGTTCATTGCGGAGCACCTGCGACTGATTTTCAAGTTGCTGAGATTTATTCTCGAGTTTTGTTACTGAAGCGATGAGCTGATTGCGCTCAGCTTGCAGCTGATTGCGCTGTGTCTCGAGTTGTAGTTGTTGTGCTTCGAGTTTATCGCGCCCTGCTTCAAGACTCGCTACTGTGTTTTCGAGATTACTTTGGCGCCGTAATGCGGCTTGGGTAGCCGTTTGGGCGCTCAGAACCGCGTTCTCTAGGATACTGCGCTCTTTACTCAGGGTTTCGATGCGGCTTTGAAGTTGGATGCGTTGGGTGCTAAGGCGCTGAATCTGGCTGCCGGATTCAGCGCGTTGTGCCTCGAGCGTACCAATTTCGCGCTTCAGCGCCAGTGTGCGCTGGGTCGAAACCCGACTCAGGCGCTCGAGTTCGTTTGTTTTGCTTTGAATTTGTGCGCCGAGGCTATCGCGCTCGCGCTCGAGTTCGGCAACCCTGGCATTCAAACGCTCATTAAGCTCTGCGGTAGCGTTCAGTTCTTGCTGGCGCTGCTCGAGTTCGGCGCGCACTTGTTCGAACTCCTGTTGTGCCAAAAGGCGTTGGTCGCGCATCTTTTGTAGATTGCGGCGGCTTTCTTCGGATTGCAAATTAATTTTTTTGAGCTCGCCCTTGAGCTTTTCTAACTCGAGCAGCATTTCTGGTGCTCTGAGGGCGTTATTTACTGTGCTGCGCGCCAATAGCGATACCGTACCGACCGTAGCAAACGCGACCAAGACCCCGCTGCCGACCGCGAAAAGCAAGCCTGTGGTTCTGGGGCGTAAGCCAAAAATTCGCAGGTGTTTGCGCCCGATATGTCTGCCGACGTTGTCGCCAAGCCAAGCAATCAAACCACCCAACGTGGCGACCCCAAACAGCAACAACAGCCAGAAGGTGTACATTACAACTCAAACTCCTCGCCCAAATAGTGTTTGCGCACTTCGGGGTTTCGTGCGAACTCTTCGGGAGTGCCGCGAAACACCACTTTACCGTCCCACATCAAATAAACGCGGTCGGTAATGGCCACTGTTTCACGCACTGCGTGGTCAGTAATAAACACACCCAAGCCGCGCTTCTCGCGCAGTTCTCGAATCAGGCGTTGAATCTCGCGCACGCTTTTGGGGTCTACGCCCGTAAATGGCTCGTCGAGCAAAATAAAATCGGGGTTGGTGGTCAGACTTCTGGCAATCTCGAGACGGCGGCGTTCTCCACCTGATAAGGTGTACGCCATTTTATCGGCTAAATGCGATAACTGAAACTCTTCTAACAGCGAATTGGCTTTGTCAAAGCGCTCTTGGGGAGAGAGTTTTTGATACTCGAGCACCGCAAGCAAATTATCCCGAGCAGTCATTTTGCGAAAAGCGCTGGGTTCTTGTGGCAGATAACCCAGACCCAGTTGGGCGCGGCTGTGCATCGGCAAGCGGGTGATATCGGCTTGGGAAAGGTGAATTGTGCCAGAATTAGGCTTAACAAACCCAACCATCATATAAAAGGTTGTGGTTTTGCCTGCGCCGTTAGGTCCAAAAAGCGCTACAATCTCGCCGCGCGCCAACTCGAGATCCACTCCACCCACCACCTCGCGCTGTCCAAAACGCTTGTGCAGCCCTCGAGCCACCAAAAATGGGGCGGGGGAAGCAGAAAGAGTGGGCGAAAAAGAAGTAGCCATGCAAACTATTCTACGCCTTTTGACAAGAACTAAATGTGAAATCTACCAGTCTTGTGGCGAGACCAATTCACCAGTCTTGTGGCGAGACCAATTCACCAGTCTTGGGTTTTGCGGTACATCAGCAGTACGCTGTACAAAACTTCGCCATTGGGCATTACGGCGGTCGAAAAATTGATGTGACCGATCGTGACATTGCCCCCTAGGCTCTGCACAAAATCCTGCAAACGCCGCTGGAAAATGTCTTGGTCTGGCGCAGAAATCAGTTTGAATTCCATACCCTCATTATGCCACAAATTACAGTTCGCCAATGCGTCGTACAGCTTCGGCAATCTGCTCCAAGCTACAGGCGTACGAGAGGCGCACTTTGCCAAAAGCGCGAAAATCCGTGCCCGGTACGACCGCAACCTTGGCGTGCTCGAGAATAATTCTGGCGGCTTCGGTTTCGTCTTTGTGGATGCGTGTTGTGTCGGCAAGCACGTAAAACGCCCCATCTGGGGTTGGGGTTGGACAGCCAATGGCGTTTAAGCCCGCCACAATGGCATTGCGTCGCTCGAGAAAAGCAGTGCGTGCGCTTTCGATATAGCTGCGCGTGTCATTCAATGCAGCAATCGTTGCCCACTGTGCGATGCTGTTGGCGCTCGAGGTGGTTTGTCCCTGAATGGCATCCATGGCTTTCATCACGGCTGCGGGTGCAGCCGCAAAGCCAATACGCCAGCCAGTCATGCTATAGGCTTTGCTTGCGCCGTTAATGGTAATGACCCGCTCGGGGTTAAAACTTGCAGCACTGATTGGCAATTTGCCTGTGTAGGTAATGTGTTCGTACATTTCGTCCGACATCACCCAGAGGTCGTGCGCTTCGGCAAGGGTCATGATGCCTTGAATGGTTTCGTCGCTGTAGACAACACCAGAAGGGTTTGAGGGGCTGTTGAGGATGATCATTTTGGTACGCGCTGTAATGGCTCTTTGCAGCGCGTCCAACTCGAGTTGATAACCATTTTGGGGGTCGGTGTCCACAAAAACAGGTACACCGCCAAACATCTGCACTTGCTCGGGGTAGGTGACCCAAAAGGGAGCGGGGATAATCACCTCATCACCCGCGTCCACAATTGCAAAACAAGCGTTATAGAGAGCCTGTTTTCCGCCACAAGTCACCTGAATCTGATTGACTGCGTACTCGAGATTATTTTCGCGTTTGAATTTGGCGGCAATCGCTTCGCGCAACTCAGGCACACCAAGGCTTGGAGTGTATTTAGTTTTACCCAGACGCAAGGCTTCTCGAGCTGCTTCTTTGATGTGTTCGGGGGTATCGAAATCAGGTTCACCAACAGCCATCGAAATAACGTCCACACCAGCGCGTTTCAGTTCCATGGCTCGAGCCGTGACCGCAACAGTGCTTGAAGGTTTGAGTTTTTTGCTGGCTTGAGAAAGTGGCTTCATTGGCTCGAGTATAATTCAAACAGGTTCTATCGCGTGCGGATAATTTCTGGCTTTATTTGAATATTCAATTCCTTTCCGGCTCTTGAAATAGTCAGAGTGACGACCTGACCCAACTGAGTGTTAAATACGACACGTTGCAGGTCGGAAATACTTGAAACCTCTTCCCCGTTCACTTTTGTAATAACATCGCCATTTATTGGGTATTCGTTTTGTGCTGGCGGTGTAGCTGCACGAAGACCCGCTTTTGCCGCTGGACTCTGAGCCTCTACTTTACTAATCATTAAGCCATTCGAAGGCAGATTGTATCGCTGTCTTACAGAATAGGGAAACTGAGACATATCATACTCAAATGTAGCTATTCCCAAGCGCGGGCGGCTCGAGGTGAGGCTTGCTTGGTCTATGGTTTTGCCTGCTTTGAGGTCTGGGAGCAGACTATCTATCAAATTAATTGGCACAGCAAAAGCAACACCCGCAAACTGTCCGGTGCCAGAAAAACTCGTTCCCGGAGACAAAATAGCGGTATTGATGCCAATCACTTCGCCCGAGGAATTTAAGAGTGGCCCGCCTGAGTTACCTGGATTGACTGCCGCATCGGTTTGAATCACGTTGTTGGCAAGGTTGCCACTGCCCTCGAAGCTGCGCCCTGTTGCCGAAATAATGCCTTCGGTGACACTAAATTCGAGTCCAAACGGATTACCCATGGCGATGGCTTTTTGTCCAACTTTTAAGATATCAGAGTTGCCAAACGGGATGGGTATAAATTTCTTGTCTTTAGCTTCGATTTGAATTAAAGCTACGTCGTATACAGGGCTACGTCCCACCACTTTGGCAGTGTAGCTCTTGGGGTCGCCGTGGAACTTCACGCTCAATTCACCGACGGTTGTGTCGTCGAGCATCACCACGTGATTGTTGGTGAGCATCAAGCCCGATTCGTCTATTACAAAACCACTGCCCGAGCCTGTCTGCCGCGAACCGCCGCTCTGCTCAGACATGCAGCGCATGTATTGCAACCAATCACTTGGGTCGCACTCACCGCTCACCATGCGCGGCGCGCGAACCCGAATATAGCCAATACTCTGGTCGTAGTTCTGCACCACTTCGATGGTGTTGCGCTCGTTCTCGAGCCTGGCGCGTCCGTAGTCGAAACCTACACCAGCGCGTGGCGTACTGTTGGTATTTGGGGTTGGTGCAGGGTCAGTGCTTCCAAGCTGGGCACTGCCGTTACTCGAGCCAAGCTGGGCGTTGCCAATAGGCGGATTCAAACTCTGATAGAGCAAGCCAGACCCAACCAGCGCCAAAAAAACCACTGCAAGGGCAAGAAATCTGTTTTTCATAAGTAACCTCCTTTAGATTATTTCACACATTGGCTGAACACACCGTATTCGGCATATCAACTCTCGTTGCTACCAGCTTCACAAATGGCTGTGAACTCAAGATGAATCCTTTAAGAACACCCCATGACGGGCGTAAAAACCAATGAAGACTTTATGGTAAATTGGATGCCCGTGATCGTGTATGTGCTGAACCCCGGTTCGACCAGTACCAAGCTCGGTTTGGCAACTGTCGTGCAAACCCCCAAGGGGGTCAGTGCCTTTGTCGAAAAACAAGAAATTCAGCACCAGCCAAAACCCAAAAACGCAGAAGACCTCATGTTTAGCCTAGATGGGGCTGCGCCAAACGTATCCTCAGGCTTGGATGTACAGGCGCTTGAAAAAATTCGCGGTGCACTGCGCCAATTTTCTCAGGGGCAACCCAAACCCGATGCCATTGCCGCAAGGGGCGGTTTAATTGGAGCGTGTGCAGCCGGCACCTATAAAGTCACCAAAGAGCTGGCGATGCACAGCCTAAAGCACCTGCATGGCGTACACCCTGCCAACTTTGGAGCTGCTTTGGCGCTCGAGTGGTCCATGGCATTTCGTGTGCCTGCGTTTATCGTGGACCCACCCACAGTGGACGAACTCCTGCCCGAAGCCCGAATTACAGGTGTGCCCAATGTATTTCGGCGCTCGAGATTCCACGCTCTCAATAGCCGCATTTGTGCAAGGCGTGCTGCGCTCGAGGTCGGCAAGAAACTCGAGGAAGCGGTGGTCGTCGCTGCACACCTTGGTGGCGGCGTGAGCATCACCACGTTTGATAAGGGGCTTGCTATAGACACCACGGGCGCATTGCTCGACGAAGGTCCGTTTAGTGCTCAACGTGCAGGCACACTCCCCACCGAGGCACTCCTAGATTTGGCCTACAGTATCCCTCGTCCAATTTTAGAGCAGCAACTGACCAAAGAAAGCGGTTTTCAGGGTTTGCTTGGCACGTCCGACCTAAAGCTAGTGCAACAACGCGAAGCCGAAGACAAAGTGATTACAGGTGTGGTGAATGCCTTTATCTTGCAGGTCGGCAAAGCCATTGCCGCCCAAAGTAGCGTCTCGAGTCGCCCAGATGCCATTGTTTTAACAGGTGGCATGGCGCGTTGGACACAAGTGGTACAACGGCTTGAGCACAAACTTTCCTGGATCGCCCCTGTGATTGTCATTCCTGGCGAACTCGAGATGGAAGCCCTTGCCGAAGGCGCGGGGCGGGTACTTTTTGGACTCGAGGAAGCAAGAGAATTTACAGGCTAAATTATGAGTGGTTCGGCAGGGTGCCCGCTTGATGCGGGTGACCTTGTACCCAAGCGGTTCTGTGCCGCATGGAATCTCGATACAGTGCATTTGCTCACGATGCTTCATTTCGTCTTCAAAACATAAAACCATGCAAAATAGCAATTGCCTGTGGTTCCCCAAAATGGAATCGGCTTTCCATACCACAACTGCAACTGGTATTGTGGCAGCATGAAACTGCACCATGTTGCTCTTGGGGTTCATAGTATCGAATCGGGTATTGAGCTTTATCAAAAACTGGGTTTTGTATTGCGTGCACGTGGTAAACACTATGCCAATGGCTTGCCTACAGCCTTCGTCACCAACTCGGAAACAGGTGTGGATTTCGAACTGATCGAGGTCGCAGGGATGCCCGCCCCAAGTTTGCTGCATACGGCTTTTGTGGTCGAAAACATTGCAGCCACCTGTGCTCAGTTGATTACAGATGGTTATGTGTATGAACGCGAACCGTTTTTCAACGAAGCCAGTCGTACCCATATGGCTTTTTTACGCCATCCCGATGGTGTTGTGGTGCAAATCAACCAACCTGCCTCTTGACGCAAGCGCCCACTTCTGATACCTTTTAGCGCCGCACAGACGTGTGGCCCCGTCATCTAGCGGTTAGGATACCGCCCTTTCAAGGCGGGTACACGAGTTCGATTCTCGTCGGGGTCACCAAACAAAAGCCGCTGTTAAACGCAGTGGCTTTTACTTTTAAGCATCCCCTCTCGTTTTGTCTGCTTGAATCCCAGGGGTTTTGCGCGTATTGGAGTGAAAGTCCCGACCTCGATTTGGCATGAAATAAAACGTTTTGTACACCCAATGCTTCGACCCTCTCGCCACTTCGCACAAGGTGTACAAAACACACACTCGCAGCACTCACTTTTTGTGCATTAAATTGCGCTCAGTGTTTCTTTTTTGACCCCGACATTGGCAAGGCTGGCGTTAATCACCTCGAGCCAAGCCCGAGCGCTGGCTTCGACAATATCGGTGCTGACCCCGTTGCCACTATAGACAATCTCACCCACGCGCGCACGAATCGAAACCTCACCTAGCGCTTCACCGCCTTCGGTCACGGCTTCGATACGGTAGGACTCGAGTACAGGATAGACCTCGCAAAGCTGGTTAATCGCTTTGTAGGCGGCATCCACAGGTCCATCACCTGAGGAAGCGTGTTGCTTGAGTCCTTGTGGTGTCTCGAGCGTGACCGTTGCAGTGGGGACAACATGCGTGCCGGACAGTATCTGAATGCTCTCGAGCTTGAAGCGTTCGGGGATAGCGTGGTCGCGGGTTTCTACCAGAGCGCGCAGCTCTTGGCTACCAATCATGCCTTTGCGGTCTGCGATTTCCTTGAAGCGACCAAAGAGCGCATTGATACCGTCTTCGGTCAGACCGTGGTCGGCAATCGGATTGGCGAGGTCGTAGCCCAAATCCTCGAGCGCCTTTTTGAATGCGGCACGTCCCGAGTGCTTACCGAGTACCAACACACCCGCCTCGCGCCCGACCAATTCGGCGTTCATGATTTCATAGGTTTCTTTGTGCTTAATCACACCATCTTGGTGAATACCGCTTTCGTGGGCAAAGGCATTGTCTCCAACAACGGCTTTGTTGGGTTGTACAACCATACCAGAGTGTCTCGAGACCATTCTGGAGAGGCGGTAAATCTCGCGCGTGTTGATTTTAGTTTGCGCTTGGTAGTAATCGCCGCGTGTGTACAGTGCCATCACCACTTCTTCGAGGCTGGTGTTGCCAGCGCGTTCGCCAATGCCATTGATTGTGCATTCGATTTGGGTCGCACCATTTTCTACGGCTGCTAAACTGTTTGCCACTGCCATACCGAGGTCGTCGTGGCAGTGGGTGGAAATGCTCACGTTGCGCCCACGCACCACTTC
>JBKBVO010000075.1:0-11362 GCA_046289535.1 Deinococcales bacterium
TTGGGTGGAGTCGGTGGAGTGGTCGTTTAAGATAATAATATCGAGATTCGGATAGTCCTGGGCAAGCAAACTTGGCAAGAGTACGGGCAGTGTGCGTTATTCGTTGCGCGCAGGAACCAAAAACGAGACTTTTGGAAAAGTCTCGAGTGGAGTACAAAAATCTCCGAGCCGACGAAATTGTCTGGCATTGATAAAAGTGTGCACACAAAGGAGCAACCACGGCAGAGTCAAGAGCAGCAAAATCATAAGTGGTTTTCGACCAGGTACTGTGCGATTTTTAAGGTGCCTGGTTTAACCCCCAAATTTTGCACTTTTTCCTGCAGTTTTTTGAGTTCTTGTGGTTGTTCAAGGTACGAGCGCAGCGCATCTATAAGATATGAGGGTTGCGGTACGTAGCGCCCGATACCTTGACGCACACACCAATCGAGGTTGGCTTTGTCGTTGTAGGCAACGTAACTGGTGTGAAAAATCGGTCTACCCATAAACAGGCTTTCCATGGTTGTGGCTGCGCCCGCTTTACCAACGACCAAGTCGCTGGCTTTCATCCACATGGGCATACTGTCGGTAAAACCTTGCAGAATCAGGTTGCAGTGGCTTTTGGGAAAGCGATTTTGCAGTCGGGTGAGGCGCTCGAGCAAAGCGCTGTTACGCCCGCAAATCACGACGTACTGAATCGGTAAGTTGGTTTCTAGGATAGCTTCTACGAACTCCTCTGGTTTGCGCCCTATCCCCTCGCCGCCTTCACTGTGGAGCACGGTCAGTAAATCTGCTAAACCAAGCTGTCTACGCGCTTCTTGCTGGCTGGTGGTGGTCTCGAGAAATTTTAGTCCCACAGGGTACCCCAAGACCTTAATCTTATCGCCTGGCACACCTTTTTGTATTAGCTTTTCTCGAGCCAGTTCGCTGGCAACTAGCATCATGTTGGCGCGCTCTTCCGCCCAAAGTACATGGGCATCGAACGGGTCTACATCTATTCCGACAAGTGGTACTTGAATGCCAAATTTAGATTTTGCGATTGCCACCGCTTGAATGGTAAAAAAGTGTGTGGCAACAACTAAATCGTACTTTTTTTCGCTGATGTAGCGCGCAGCGTTCCTGGCATGAGCAGCAAGCAGTTTGCCCTGAACAAAGCGCGTGGCTTTATGGGGAACAAGTGTATCGATAAAAACCTGCCCCCAATAGGCAATCTGTGGGTACTTGAGCATCCAATTCCAGCTGTTTTTGTGTTTTTTATCGAACGCAAGGTCGCCAACCTCGGCGGTAAAATCGAGCACTTCGATTTCAAATTGGTTTGGATACAACTGTTCAAGCCCTAGTTTGATTGCATCTGCAGGCGCTTTGTGCCCATTTCCTACTGTGATCATTGCGAGCAGGATGCGTGGTTTTGCGGGAATCACGCACAGAGTATACAATCAAAACTCAGGGCTTAAGTTGTTTTGCGGTTGCAAGTGCCTGCGCCACAACCTGATCCATGTTGTAGTAACGGTAGTTCGCCAAGCGTCCGACAAAGGTCACCCTGGGATTCAGCGCCGCCGCGTCGGCTTCGTAGCGCTTATAAAGTGCATTGTTTTCGGGCGTTGGGACAGGGTAGTAAGGGTCGCCTTCGGCTTTGGGAAATTCGAGCGTAATACTGGTGCGTGGGTGCTGCTGCCCGGTGATGTACTTGACCTCAGTAATACGTGTGTAATCGTAGTTATTTGGGAAATTGATCGTCGCAGCATTTTGGTATTTGTCTTGGTCAAGGTTTTGATGCAAAAACTCGAGACTACGATACGGTAAGCGCCCGTATTTGTAGTCAAAAAAAGCATCTATTGGTCCGGTGTAAATCATGCGCTCGAAGGGCACAAAACCTATAACCTCACGGTAGTCGGTGTTGAGCATGATTTTAATGTTTGGGTGGGCGAGCATATTTTGGAACATGTGCGTGTAACCCAAAAGCGGCGTGGCTTGGTAGGTGTCCGCAAAATAGCGGTCATCGCGTGAAATCACTACGGGAACTCGGGCGGTCACACTTGCATCGAGTTCTTCGGGACTGCGCCCCCATTGTTTTTGCGTGTAGCCGGCAAATACGTTTTTGTACACGTAATTGGCAAGGAACCTGAGGTCGGGGTCTGCTTCTGTGCGCATTTTGAGGATTGGCACCCTGAGACCATAGCCGTATCGTGCAATCAGTTTTTCCTCGAGTTTCGCGGCGTAGCCCATTGGGAAAAGCTGGTGCAGGCTGTTGAGGTTAAAGGGAATCGGCACGAGATTGCCTTCGACCAACCCCAAAACCCTGTGCATATAGGGTCGCCATGCGGTGAAGCGCCCGAGGTAATCGTAGACCTCGAGCGAATTGGTGTGGAAAATATGCGGACCATAAGGATGGTACAAAATCCCAGTGTTATCGTATTGGTCAAAAGCATTACCACCAATATGCGAACGCTTGTCGAGCAGTAAAACTTTTTTATTGTGCGCGGCAAGCTGCTCGGCGAGTACAGCACCAGCAAACCCAGCCCCAACGATCAGATAATCGAACATCTGCTCAATACCCTATCAGTTAGTGGAGCAATTTGTGTCTCTTTAACGCACTACAATGGTGCTTGTGATGAATATTTTGCTCTTGTGCGACGACTACCCTAGCGCCTTTGCTGGCGGTACGGCTACGGCAACCTTAAATCTGGCGCGGGGTTTGGCGCTGCTCGGACACGAAGTGGTTCTGGTTTGGGGCGAAGACCCCGGTCATTTTCCGATGCAAGGTGTGAAGCAAATTCAGGTGAAAACAAAAAAAAGGCAAATAGGCAATGACCATGTCTTAATCTCGAGTATTCCTTTTGGCGATGTACTTGGCGCTTGGAAACCAGAGATAGTCCACGCCCAACAACCCACCCCACTGGCGCTTTGGGGCAAGTGGGTTGCCCATACAAAAAAAGCTAAATTTATCATTACACTGCACAACTTGCTCGAGAATGTCAGCCTTAGGCATTACCGCCAGATTGCCAAAGGGGCGTATCGGCTCGCGTTTGCACTCGCAGATGGCGTTGTTACCCCTTCAGAATTTGCTAATCGCTATGTTAAGGAGCGCTTTAAGCCGAAATGCCCTGTTAAAACGGTTTCTAATAGCATTGACCCCGAGGTATTTTGCGCCCATCTGTCTTTGCCGCTCCAGAGCACTCCAAAAGCCGGTATTCAGGTTTGTGCAGCTATCAGTTTGGTACCTTACAAAAACCCCGAAATGCTGATTCGTTTGTGGGCAAAGCTGGGGCAGTTGGGGGTGCGCGCACAACTCAAAATTGCTGGTGAAGGGGCGTTGCGTGCCCCGCTCTCGGCGCTTGCGGTGAGTCTAGGTGTAGCCGAACAGATTGAATTCTTGGGCGCACTCGAGCATAAAGACCTTGCCAATTTAATGCACCAATCCGATGCGCTCTTGCTCTCGAGCCGTGCCGATAATCAACCAATGGTGATTCTCGAGGCAAAAAGCGTAGGCACCCCAAGTATTGTTTCGGTTTCGCCGACCAGCGGTGCAGCCGATTTAATTGAGCACGGCAAAACGGGGCTACTTTTTCCGATAGACGAGCTCGAAGCCGCTGCCCAGATTATTGCTCCGTATCTGCTCGAGCCAGAGCGCTTGCGCGCGATGCGACCCACTGTACTTGCCGACGCACAGCGCTACACGCTACAGACCGTCGCTTGTAGCATGACCGAGTTTTACAGGAGCTTGTAGCGCCTAACCAAGTGTTCGGCAATCTCGAGTGTGCCGGCAAGAGGATGCAGGGTTTCGACTTTTTTTTGCAGGGCTTGGAGTGCGGCAGGTTGCTCGAGGTACTCGCGCAAGATCTCGAGCAACTGCTCTGGTTTGGGTAAGTAACGCCCAACTCCTTGCTCGATACACCAGTCTATGTTGGTTTTTTCATTGTATGCGGCATAACTGGTGTGAAAAATCGGACGGTTCATCGCCAGCGCTTCGAGGGTTGTAGAAGCACCTGCTTTGCCAAGCACCAAGTCCGATGCCGCAAGCCAAGTCTGCATGTTGGTAATAAAACCCTTGGGGATAATTTTTGCCTGTGTGTTTGAGTGCTTATTGACCAAATGGGTGAGATGCTGTAACAGCTTATTGTTTCTACCACAAGCGATTATGTACTGTACGGGGAGGTCTGCGTGCAGTACAGCTCTCACAAAATGCTCGAGCTGCCCGCCAATGCCCTCGCCCCCGGCGCTTTGCAGAATGGTGAGCATTGATGAATCCAAGCCCAACTCCTTGCGCGCTTGGTCGCGTTTAGGCTGCTGTTCGAGAAATTGCAGACCGAGCGGATAGCCAAAGATACTGATTTTTTCAGGCGGAACTTGTTTTTGGATTAAGCGTTCTTTGGCGATTTGGCTTGCAACTAACATCTCGTCTACACTCGGCTCCGCCCACATCGCATTGGCATCAAATGGGTCGGTGTTTAAACCAATCAGCGGTGTGGTGATGCCGTACTTTCTTTTGGCTCTGGCAATGGCTTGGATGGTAAAATAATGCGTTGCCACAATTAAATTGTAATTATTTTTTTTGATGTAATCGGCGGCATTTCTTGCGTGCTTGCGCAGCACTCGCCCCTGAACAAAGCGCGTGACTTGTACAGGAATAACGGTATCGATAAAAATCTGTCCCCAATAGGCAATGTGTGGGTACTCGAGCAGCAGGTTCCAAGAGTCTTTGACTTGCCGGTCAAGTGTCACATCGCCAACTTCGGCGGTAAAATCGAGCACATCAATTTTAAAACAGTTTGGATACAGGCGCTCGAGTCCAGCGCGGATGGCTTCGGCGGGAGCTTTGTGACCATTCCCTACGGTGATCATGGCAAGCAGTATTCGGGGCTTTGGCACTGTCAAAGTATACTGTAAACCAGTTACAATGCGCGGCGTGCCTCGAAAAAAAATCCTCTTCTTAATGTCGGACACAGGGGGAGGGCACCGCGCTGCTTGTCAAGCGATTCTGGCGGCACTCGATGAAAAATACCCTCAAGAATTTAGCGGCGAATTGGTGGATATGTGGCGCGAATATACCCCTTTTCCGTTTAACACCATGCCAAAGACTTACGGTGCGTGGGTCAATCGTTACCCCAAGAGCTATGAAGTGCAGTTTTGGCTTACAGATCGCATTTTTCGTGCTGGTTTGGGCGATCAGTTTTATAAAAAGTTGCTCTTTCCGCGCATTCAAAAGCAACTCAAACACCGCCATGCGGATTTGGTGGTTTGTGTGCACAGTGTTTTTGTGCGCCCAAGTCTGCAGGCACTTAAAACCAGAAAGATTCCATTTATTACTGTCGTGACCGACTATGCCAAGCCCACTTCGCTCTGGTATGACCGCCGCGCCGATAAGACCCTTGTACCAGTACAGCCCGCTTATGAGCTCGGGCTGAGTTTAGGTTTAGACCCCAAAAGACTCCTTCTGACCGGTCCAGTGCTGCACCCGCGTTTCTCGAAGATGACTCTGAGCAAGCTCGAGGCAAGGCAGCAGTTGGGTTGGGATAAATCCGCCAAAATTGCCCTTTTGGTGGGTGGAGGCGATGGTATGGGACCGCTGCTCGAGACCGCCAAAGCCATAGATGCTAACCCTGTCGATGCACAACTGGTGGTGCTCGCTGGGAAAAACCTATCTTTGCAGCAAGCGCTCGAGGCGGTCAATTGGCGCAAAAAGACGCAAATTTATGGCTTTACCTCTGACTTTGATATTTTTTTGAGGGCTGCCGATATTCTCATTTCGAAAGCCGGTCCCGCAACCATCACCGAAGCGGCTGCCCTTGGTACCCCGATGATTCTCAACGGGGCAATCAAATACCAAGAATTGCCGAATGCTGAGTATGTTGTTGCCCAAGGTGCAGGCTTGTATGCCGAAGGGGCAGCGAGGGTCGCGGCTACGCTCGAGCGGGTGCTGTCTACGCCGCAGATGCTCGAGTCATTAGAAGCAGGGGTAAAGAAATTAGCTGACCCGTTGGCGGTGTACCGTATCGCCGATGAGATTTGGGGGACTTTGCAGATGGAAAAAGGAGTTGCGTGATGAAAACCCAAATTGGCAACATTCATGACTTCCCACTTTATAGTCAGAAATCGCTCGAGATTGGCGAGGACTTTGTTTTGGTCATTCGCTCTCCGTCTGGTTTTTGGGCAATTGAAGACCGCTGTTCACACGACGATAACGAACTTTTGGGTGGCGAGGTGAGCGAGCGCGAGGGACTTGCGCCAAGTATTAAATGTCCACGGCACGGCGCAGCGTTTGACCTCGAGAGCGGGGCGGCGCTTTGTTTGCCAGCCGTGCGCCCGATTAAGCGTTTTAGGGCATGGCTCGAGGATGATCTGGTGTTTGTCGAAGCTCTATAGCGCTTTTATTTTTTCGATTACATCGTCGGGGTGCAGGGTGTATTCGCCTGCGGTGTTCTCGATGTGCTCGAGCACAACCGTGCCGTTTTTATCAATCAAAAACGTGGCGCGCTTGGATATACCGCGCTCGGGCAAGTCCACACCGTAGGCTTTGGCGGTCTCGAGGGTCATGTCTGCGAGCAGGGGCACCTCGATGCCGTATTCTTTTGCCCAGGCTTTGTGTGTCCACGTACTGTCGCGGTTGATGCCCAAAACTGCCGTCTCGAGCTTTATAAAATCGGTTCTCATGGCACTGAATTCGGGAAGCTGCATGCTGCAAGTCGGCGAAAAATCGAGCGGATAAAAGACCAAGAGTACGTTTTGCTTACCAGCAAAAGACTCGAGCGAAATATCTTCGCCTGTGTGGGCTTTGAGCGTGAATTGCGGTGCGGGTTTTGATAACAGACTCATATGACGCGAGTTTAGCAAGAAATGCCAACCGCGGCAATTGACAGGCAGCACCAAGCGAACTTTCCGATGAACGGGAGTAAAGTTGTACTTTTTTGTTGCGCTGTGTCAAGCTGTTCTCATGTACTTAGCTGCCGAGAACCGTTACGACACGATGCGCTATAACCGTTCGGGCAAAAGTGGGTTGCAGTTGCCCGCGATTTCTCTGGGCTTATGGCATAACTTTGGTGGTGTAGATAAGCTCGAGACCGCCCGAGCCACACTGCGCCGCGCCTTTGATTTGGGCATTACCCACTTTGATTTGGCAAATAATTATGGGCCACCCCCAGGCAGCGCCGAAGAAAACTTCGGACGTTTGTTGCAGTCCGACTTCAAGCCCTACCGCGACGAGCTGATTATCTCGAGCAAGGCGGGTTACCTGATGTGGGCAGGACCGTATGGCGAGTGGGGAACGCGCAAGTACCTGATTGCTAGTCTTGACCAAAGCCTAAAGCGTATGGGGCTAGACTATGTGGATATTTTTTACTCGCATCGCTTTGACCCCAACACCCCGCTCGAGGAAACCATGGGTGCACTCGATCACATTGTGCGCTCGGGGCGGGCGCTGTACGTTGGTATCTCGAGCTATGACCCCGCCCAGACCCGCGAGGCGGCACGAATCCTCAGGTCGCTCGGCACGCCGTGTTTGATTCACCAGCCTGTGTACAATATGTATAACCGCTGGATTGAAGATGGGTTGCTCGAGGTGCTGCAAGAAGAGGGTATTGGCTGCATTCCCTTTTCGCCGCTTGCTCAGGGTCTGCTGACCGATAAATACCTGCGCGGCATACCATCCGACTCGAGGGCAGGAAAGCAGGACGGCTACACCTTTTTGCGCCCCGACAACTTGACTGATGCGTTGCTCGAGAAGACCAAGCGCCTCAACGAGCATGCGGCACAGCGTGGACAGAGCCTCGCGCAGATGGCGCTCGCGTGGGTCTTGCGCCATAAGCAAGTGACCAGTGCGCTCATTGGCGCAAGCCGCCCGCAACAGGTTGACGATGCTGTGGGTGCATTGACCAATCTGAATTTCTCGAGCGAAGAATTAGTACTGATAGACCAGATTTTGGCATAAAGTGTGCCTCTGTGTTGCTCGAGTGTGGTCAGCCTCTGTGCTGCTCGAGAAAAATCACCTGAATCAGGGCGAGCGCCACCGAGCGTTCGTACACATCGGGGTGTGAATCTGCGGCAATCTGTTCGCAAATAAAATTTCGCTCGACTAGGCTGCGCTTTACCGAAGCGCTGTGCTGTGTTTATCGGCAAAAACTATGGTTTCTTCGCGCAGCGTCAGGGCTTTTTGCTTGACCTGGAGCATCAGATTTGCGCTCGAGTTGTGCACCGTAACCTCGGGTGATAGTGCAAGCAGCTTAAGAGTGGTGGTCAGCGGGTAGTCGATAGCCAGCCGTTGTATATAGTATAGCGGTGAAAATTGCTCTGCTTTCTGATACCCATGGCTATATGGACGACGAAATTGTGCAACATTGTCGTGCCGCCGACGAAATCTGGCACGCTGGCGATATGGGTAGTTTGGCAGTGATGCAGCAACTCGAGCAGACTGGCAAACCAATTGTTGCGGTTACGGGCAACGTAGACGGCGATGAACTCAAAAAAAATCATCCTGTTCAGCAGCATTTGGAGCGCGAAGGGATAAAGGTTTGGATACGCCATATCGTCGGCAATCCCGAACGTTATTATCCCGACGTTCGCGCTGTCTTACGAAATCCTAAAAAGCGCCCAGACCTGTTGATTGCGGGGCATTCACATATTTTGCAAATCGCTCGAGATGACTACGGCACGTTGTTTATCAATCCAGGTGCGGCTGGACAGAGCGGATTCCATCAAAAGCGCACGATGGTTTACTTTGAACTCACACGCGGCGAAATCAAAAACGTTGCAGTGGTGGATTTTGGCGCTCGAGGGCAGCGCCCTTAGGCTTTCTCGAGCAACCATGCCCGCACGGCAAGGCGCTCGGAATAGTGCAGTAACTCAGGTGCAGTCTCGAGTTTTATCCCAAGCCAGTCTGCTAGGCTGTTGTGTCGCCATTCGGCTTGGGCGGGTTGCAATTGCCACTGCGGGTGGTCTATTTCGCCGCGAAATACCTGACCGCTTGTATTGGCGCTGTACAAGCAATAGCGCTCGGTGAGAAAGTGCTCGAGTGTGTCTGGTTGGGCATGGTACATCCTGCCTGTGGGCTGGTACTGGCACTCGAGTCTGGCGGCTGGTTCCCCTTTGTGGGTGCGCTGGCTGCTATACTGTACGGTTTCAAAGTCGGTTTGGACGCGCATTTTGGCATCCATATAAGGCAAATAAAACCCGAACCGCGCTGCGCGAACCGCTAGAGCACTCGAGCAGTCGAGCGAAAAAAACCATACGCCACGCTTTTTGCCATCGGTTACATAGGTGCGAAGGTTCAATTCGTCAAAATTGGACACAATTGGCACGGTCAGCCAGTGGCGTGGGCTGGTGTCGCGCATTTGAAAAGGCACGACCCCCAGCCATGCCCAGCCGTCAAAAGTTTCGAGCTGTAAGCCTTTGGGGATGTGTTTCTCGAGCAACGCTGCCTTGATTGCCCAATGTGCAAAAAGCAACTTGTGCCATTCCATGTACATGACATAAGGGCGATTGGGTACCGCCCAAGGGCGGTGGCTCATAGATTCACCAATTCACTTTCGCGGAATTGCAGTTCGTACAAATCCTTATACAACCCGCCCCGCGCCAGCAGTTCTTCGTGGCTGCCAACATCTGCCACCCTGCCTTGCTCGAGAACCACAATGCGGTTGGCGTTGCGCACGGTCGAAAGCCTGTGAGCAATCACAAAGGTGGTACGGTTTTGCATCAGTCGCTCGAGCGCTTCTTGTACCAGATACTCGGATTCATTATCCAGGCTGCTTGTGGCTTCATCCAAGATTAAAATGCGCGGGTTTTTGAGAATCGCTCGCGCAATCGCAATGCGCTGGCGCTGCCCGCCACTCATTTTCATGCCGCGTTCACCCACTATGGTTTCAAAGCCTTGCTCGAGCCGTTCAATAAACTCGAGTGCGTTGGCGGCTTTGGCGGCGGCTTTCATTTCCTCAATGCTCGCGCCAGTGCGCCCGTAACCAATGTTTTCTAAAATGCTGCCGCTAAAGAGTTGGGTTTCTTGTGGCACGATTCCGATAAGTGCGCGCAAATCGTGCAGTGCAAGGTTTTTAATGTCCGTATCATCAATTAAAATTCTGCCACTCGAGACTTCATAAAAACGCGGAATCAGATTGACCAAAGTGCTTTTACCGGCGCCGCTCATGCCGACTAAGGCAATCACTTCGCCACTTTTTACATCGAGGTCAATATTTGACAAGATGTTTTCGCTTCTCGAGGCATATCTAAAATAGACATTCTCAAAAACCACATGCCCTGAGATTTTTTCGAGGCGCACAGGGTTTTGGGGTTCGGGTAGGTCGGATTTGGTGTCTAGCAGATCAAAAATGCGGCTGGATGCGCCCAAGGCTTCTTGGAATTGGTTAAAGATACCGCTTAACCCTGCCATGGCTGTAGAAACGCCTAAGGCATAGAACATAAAACTAATCAGCGTGCCTGGGGTCAGGCTGCCCTCGAGTGCTTGCCTGCCGCCATACCAAAGCACCACACCTAAGCCCGAGAAACCAACAAAAAGCATCACGGAGCCAAAAATTGCATTCAGTTGATTGCGTTGCATCGCGGTGCGCCATGTGGCTTGGATGCCATCGCTGTATTTTTGGCGTTCGAAGTTTTCGTTGGTAAAAGATTGCACCACACGGATATTGGTCAGGGCTTCTTCGGCGCTGGCATTGGCAGCCGCAATTTTGTCTTGTACCGATTTGGAAATGGCGCGTACCTTGCGCCCAAAAAAAATCGCTCCAAAGACCACAAAGGGTGTGATAATCAGTGTTAAAAGCGCCAACTGCCAGTTAGTGACAAACATCATGATTGCACTGCCGACCAAAGAAATAATTTGGCTTGCGCCGTTTGCAAGCGCACTCGAAGCCACAGTTTGTACAGTTGAAGCATCCGAGGTCAGGCGAGAAGTGAGTTCGCCCACCTTTCTGACTTCAAAAAAACTGCTGGAAAGCGACATTAAGTGCTGGTAAACCGTACGCCGTACATCACGAACCACCGAAGTGCCGACAGTCGAAAGTCCATAACTTTGGATTGCACTAAAAATACCTTGTCCAAGCGCAACCAGCACCAAAAGCAGCACCGTTTGGTCTAACTGGGTGGTGTCCTTGCTCTCGAGATTGAGAAAACTTGCATCTACCAATCGTCCCACGACTTGCGGAAAAATCAAACCCAAGCCGCTCGAGACCAGCGTAGCCAAGCCTGCCAGAATCAGAATCCAGCGATAAGGTGTAGAAAATGCCAGCAAGCGCGAAAACTGGTTCTGTGGGTTACGGCTCATGTAAAGGGTATCGTACCCCGACTATCGCAAGTGTGCCAATCGTACCAAAGGATGAATCGTAAATCGGCTGGTACAGGCGCTGTGTTCTTCTCTGGTTCTCATTTGCCCCGTATCAAGCACTAC
>JBKBVO010000255.1:0-2449 GCA_046289535.1 Deinococcales bacterium
GAGCCACCAGACAACGGTAAAGCTCGAGACACACTGGCTTCTTGCACTCAAACATCAAGGGATAAATTTAATTGCACCGAAAATGCAAAACAAAAGAGATGCGGGCACTTGCCCGCATCTTTTTTGAGGACATTCACTCGAGAATGCGCTTTAAATTGCGGTAAATATCGTACCAGTCTTCTTTGGTTTGTGGACGCTTGCCACGCAACTCGATTCGCGCCAGGCTCGAGACCCAATCGGGAGTGATTTGCCCACCCAAAACAGGGTCAGAAACCAATTCGGCAAGACCTTTAGGCAATGCTTGTTGGCTCTGCTCACCATAAAATTCTACAGGGCTTAAAAGATCATGCACTGTGATTTCGTAGGCTGCTGCAAGGGTTTGCAGTGTTTCTAGGCTTGGGTTGGTGCGTCCGCGTTCTAAATCGGATAGATAGGGAATGCTAATTCCGGCGATTTCACTGACATCCTTGAGGCGTTGACCGCGTTCGGAGCGGAGTTCACGCAGACGTTCGTGCAGTTTCATGGTTCCTCCTGCTCGAGCGATGTGATTTTGCCTAGCGATTGCAGCCTAGGCACACCGGCTCGAGTTAGCCCTGCTAAAAATTCGCATGGGCTTTTCTGCATAGAAAATGGTAGCAGAAAAATTGATTTCGGTCAAGGCGTAATTAACTAAGCAAACTTGATAAATGAACTAAATTATGCTAGAATCAGAATCAAATTTGTTTATTACGAACAAATTGTGCGAATACTCGAGACCATTGATGTCGTAGCTAGGCAGCCAATACTCTTTGCGTTATCTCGAGCAAGAAATGCTTGAGCGCCAAGCTACATTTGAGCGTTTAACTGAAGCATGAATTATGCAGGCATTAAATCCCACCAAATTTTGCAAAGGGGAACACGCGCCATACTGCTCTGCCTGCAATGTCGGTGGCATTCACCAATCCAAAAGCTCTGGAATCTAGGCTTGCGCCGAGTGCGCGGTTGTCTCCCATCACATAAAAGGTATTTGGTCGCACAACGGTTTTTTTTGCATCGTCCAAGCTAATTGCGCTCGAGGTGTAAAACTCACGGATGCGTATGTCATTGACCAGAACTACGCCATCTTTGACTTCGACGGTATCTCCCGGTATGCCAATTACACGTTTTATTAAATATGGGCGGAAATTCCAATCGTTTGGAATACGCCAAGCAAGTAAATTGAGTACAGGCAAGCCCTCAAGATACATACTGAGTGGCTCGAAGCTACTCGGATTATCGGCAGGCGGTTTTGTAACAATAAGGTCACCACGCTGGATGTAGTTTGGGCGGATGCCCCAAGCAGCAAACCAACGCTCGAGTTTATAGACAACTAAATAATCACCACTTTTTAAGGTGGGTTCCATACTTTCCCCACGCACACCAACGGGTATGGCTAGAAAGGTTACAAACAACCAGGCAGGAAGCAGAGTCTCGAGCACGACTTCTTTAAAAAAGCGTTTGTAAAAATGTTGTTGAGGGGGAACTGTGGGTATTTTGCTCACTGGCTCGAGTGTATAGAGCCTGCAGTTGTGAGTGATGAGGAAGGTTGCCTTAATGGCGTTTTACCGCCTTCCAAGTGCCTCCATAACGGTAATCGGGCGATTTGGCAGCGTGCTTTCGGCAATCTGGGCACAACAAACTCCAAGTGCCAGTCTTATCGCTTTGCACGCGGTAAAGTACACTCGAGGGAGTGCTGCATTTTTGACAGGACTTCTGGCGTACTCGAGTCATGTACTCAGAATAAAAGCGCTACACAAGGATTAAAAAACTAATCATTGCTGTAACGTTCTTCGCGCCAAGGGTCGCCACGGCGGTGATAGCCATTTTTTTCCCAAAATCCGAGTCGGTCAGAGTTCATGAATTCTAGCCCCGAAATCCACTTTGGGCTTTTCCAAAAAAATAGGTGTGGTACAACAACCCGCATCGGCCCGCCATGTTCTGGGGCAAGCGGCTTGTCATCATAGATATGGGCAAAAAGGTTTTCTGGGCGAATAAAATCCTCGAGGGGCAAATTGGTCGTGTAACCGCCATAACAGTGCATCATCACATGAGTAGCAGTGGGTTTGAGTTGGATACGTTTCATCAGCTCAGGTACAGGGATACCCGTCCAACGCATATCGAGTTTGGTCCAGTGAGTCACACAATGAATATCGTGGGTTTGGGTCACAATAGGCATCTGCATCAGGTCTGCCCAAGGGATTTGTAATTCTTGTTCGACTTCACCAAAAACCCGTATTGAAACCTGCTCGGCATCAATTTTTGGAACAGGTCCATAGGTTAAAACCGGAAAGCGCTCGGTTAAGCTCTGCCCTGGTGGGATGCGCTTGGCGAGTTCGGAGTTTGGGGCAGGTTTTTGAAAGATTTTAGAAAACACGCTCATAAGTGTAGTATGAAACTCGAGCCTAGAAAGTTCGTTAGGGAACAAGGCAAA
>JBKBVO010000256.1:0-2441 GCA_046289535.1 Deinococcales bacterium
GTTTGGAGTCGAAGCCCGATAACCCACGCACTGCAAAAGTACAGGGCAGCACATCATTATCGTTCGGATTGATAGCCCTATAACGCGCGAAACCAGTTTCCAGCCACTCGAGGTAGCCAGGATCGTGAATACTTTGCAGCGTGGACTCGAGTGCCGTGTGGGTGCTTGGTTCGAGTAATGTGTGGTTTGGTATCAACGCGGCACAAAGAATCTCGAGCCGCTCGGGGTTTTCAAAATAGGGCTGCATACGCCCATCTAAAAATTCGTATTTGGGGTGATGCAGGCGATGATCCGAGCTATAAAGGATTTTCATCGGCTTTTGATGCGCGTCCAAAGGGTGTCATAGAGTTTTTGGTCTGCACCCAAATCTTGTACTGGCTCGAGTCGTGCGAGCACGGCGGCAGGTGGGTAAACTGCGGGATTGCTCGTGAGCGCTTTATTGATACCCGCTTTGGCGGCATCGTTTGGACTAGCGTAGGCAGTGTAATTCGAGAGTGCCGCGCCTACTTTGGCATCGAGGATGTAATTGATAAACAGATGTGCCAACTCAGGGTCTTTGCTCGAGCTTGGAATCGCCATCACATCTTGGGCAAAAGTTGTGCCTTCTTCGGGAATGAAAAAACCAAGGTTTTTGTCTTCGGCAGCATAACGATTGGCTTCACCGTTATAGGAAATCGCGGCGCTGAATGTGCCCGCAATCACTTGTTTACTTGCCGAAGAACCATCCACAAAACCCTTGGAGCGTTTTTTGGCGGATGTAAGCAGGGTTTCGGCGGCTTTAAGGTCGGCGAAATTGCGCGTGTTCAGACTTTTGCCAAGATATTTAAGCGCTGCGCCAATGGTCACGCGTTGGTCGTTCATCAGTGCAAAATTACCCTTGGTTTGCTTGGGGTCAAAGAGCAGCCCCCAACTTTTTTTCGGGTTGGGATAGGCTTTTTTAGAGTACACAATACCTGTGCTGCCCCACTGATAGCCAGCCGTATATTCGGATTTTGGGTCGAACGCAGTATTGACAAATTTTGCCCCAAGATTTTTAAAGTTGGGGATCTTTGTCTTGTCGAGCCTTTGCAGCAAACCCTGTTTGATCATTACTGGGACGATATAATCACTTGGGACAATCACATCGTAGGCAACGCCACCTTGTTTGAGCTTTGCCAGCAGCTCTTCGTTGGATTCAAAAACTGGCGTTTTTACAGTGGCACTGTATTTCTTCTCGAAATCCTTAATGATTTGCGGCGGCATATAATCTGCCCAGTTAAAGAGCACCAGAGTACGCTGTGTGTTAGCAAGAGCGAGCACCCCAAAAGCAACAAGCAGACCCAGACTAAAAACAATTTTTCTCATGCTTCATTATAGCGGCTAAGCTGAGCTAGGAATTTTAGGAGGCGATACAATTTGCGCTGCTTTGCGCCGCTTTTTGGGTTTTTTGGCTAAACCCAGCACCCTGGCGTACTCGAGACTGCTCACCTGTATTCCAAAGGGCGCAACCGCTTGGGGAAGGCGTACTGCTTGCGCTCCAATGTTTTCGAGTGCAATCCCCAATGCCCCTAAAAGTACCGACCGCAAAAACCACGGCAATGCTGCATCAATATCGCCTTGCCATGTTAAAACCAAAATCTGCTGCTCGAGCCTGCCCACTAAAAATGGGCAACCACTCGAGTTTTTGGCAAAAAACTGCCACGTACCGTCCTGCCCAATGGCGCGAATCTCGAGAGGGCGAAAACGCAAACCGTAATCAAACTCGAGCGGTAGGGCAAAACGTTCGGCGTGCAACTCGGATAGGCGCAATACAATCGCTCTGGCTTCGGCGCGGTAGCGCAGCCACTCACGCTCGGTTAAACCTCGGTGCAGGAAGCAATCTTCTAACTGAATTAAGCGCTCCTCGAGCAATTGCAATTGTTGTTCTGGCGTACAAACTTTGGGCGGAGCAAGCGAGGTCTGCTCACCCTCGAGCAGCCGCGCAGGGTCTAGGAACTGTTTTTCGCCGCGCCGAAAGCGCTCGTACCCAGCAAAACCGTGCATGAACTCGAGCAATTCGCCGTTTTCGATACTCAGTACGCGCGTTGCGACTGCTTTGGCAAACTGACGGTCGTGGGTTACAAATAAAATACTGCCCGGATAGCCCAAAATCGCTTCCTCGAGTGCCTCGAGTGTTTCGACATCTAAATGATTGGTTGGCTCGTCTAAAAACAGTACATCGGCTCGAGTGGCGGCAATCAGTGCCAAACCAGCACGAGCGCGTTCTCCGCCAGAAAGGGTATTTGGGGCGCGATTTTGGGCTTCGGAAGGGAAGCCATAACGCCCCAAAAGTGCCTTGGCGCTGCGCTCGCCGACTTTAGCCACAAGCTGTGGCAGCACAGGCTTTTTGGAGTCTAAACCATGCCAAGTCTGGTCAAAATAGGCGATGGTTACACCATCGGCGTAGCGCACTTCGGGCGGCT
>JBKBVO010000076.1:0-11193 GCA_046289535.1 Deinococcales bacterium
TAGGCACCATCGCTTCGAGATAAGAAAAATCCCGCCTAGGCGGGATTTTTCTTACAGTATACCAACGCGCTCAAGTTCTCGTTGTGCCTCGAGCAGCAGTTTTGCCTTCGCTTCCGCAAATGGCAGTTGAAGGGTAGCTCCCGCAGCAGGCACGTGCCCGCCGCCTCCACAAGCGATTGCAATATTTTGAGCACTGACTTCACCCTTAGAGCGCAAGCTCACCTTGACACTGTCGCCGTAATCTTTGAGTAAACATGCCAATACCGTGCCTTCGGCGTTGCGAATATAGCCAACCAAACTCTCGACATCTTCCCAACTCGCACCAAGTTTTTCGAGCATGGCGTTATTGACAACTGCGGTAATCATTTTCCCACCCAAAGGATATTCGATGGTGGCATAGACCTCGGACTGCAAGCCATAAAACGACCTTGGCTGTGATGCCAGCGCTTCATTAATTTTGGTCAGTTGTACGCCGCTCTCGAGTAAGTCGGCGGCAGCGCGCATGACCCCTGCATCGGTATTTGAATTTCTAAAAAACCCAGTGTCGGTAAGGATTCCAGTCAATATCGGCTCGGCAATCGCTGGAGAAAGGCTCACCCCCAAGGCTGTAACCAAGTCCTTGACCATTGATGCACAGGCAGCTTTGTCTGGGCTGACCAATGCAATTTCGCCAAAACGTGGGTTCGATCCGTGATGGTCTATGTTGATGATTGGGATGCCAGCTTGATTCATTGGCACGCCATCTACGCGGCTGACCTCAGCGCTGTCCAAGATTAAAAGTAAGCTATCCGGCTCGAGCAGCTCAAGCTTTGGAGTGAGTTCACCAGATGGTGCCATCCATTCCAAATAGTGTGGTGGTACTGCTACAGGTTGTACCTTTTTACCTAAAGCCTGTAATGCTCGCGATGCACCTAAGACACTGCCAATAGCGTCACCGTCGGGGTCTACGTGTGCCGCTATCACTATTTTTCCAGTGTGATTTTTCAGACGCACAGCAATGGTCTGTAATTTTTCAAAATATTGGGGATCACCCGAATTTTTCATGATTCATTCCTTTCAACCAACGTGGCATTTTACAGCATCAAAAAGGAAAAATCGCCTATTTTGAGCCGACCAAGCTAGAGTTAAGTGGTGTATTCGGCGTTGATTTTGACATAGCCTTCGGTTAAATCGCAGCCCCAAGCCCAACCACTTCCCTCGCCTTGACGCAAGTCTACTCGCGTGAGCACTTCTGCTGCGTTCATCGCACGCGAGACTGCCGCTTTATCAAAGTTTTGCACTGCGCCATCAAAAAGTACTACCCCTTGCACTGCAATCTGTACCGATGTGGTCTCGAAAAAAGCGTTGGATTTACCAATCGCCATCATGATTCTGCCCCAGTTTGGGTCGTTGCCGTAGACTGCACTTTTCCACAGTGGACTCGCCGCCACAGAAAGCGCTGCGGCTCGAGCCTCTGAATCGTTGCGTGCCCCAACGACTTCCACCGTTAAAAGTTTTGTTGCACCTTCGCCATCCCTGGCGAGTTGTTTTGCCAGTGAAACACAGACTTTTTCTACTCCGTGCCAAAATTCATTGTAATCTACTTTGCCAGCTTGGGCATTGCAGAGCAAAAGCGCCATGTCATTGGTACTTGTGTCTGTATCCACTGTGACTTGATTAAAACTGCGTTCGACGATTCCTTGCCAATGTCGACGCAATTCTGATTGGGCTACTGCTGCATCAGAAACAAGATAAGCAAGCATGGTCGCCATATTTGGAGCAATCATGCCACTGCCTTTACAGACCCCAACGATCTTTGCACCACTCGAGAGGGTAATCGTTGCTGTTTTTGGCACAAGGTCGGTGGTCATAATCCCCACTGCAAATGGCTCGAGTTCGCCTGCAAGTTCTATTTTGGGTAAACCAATTTCGATTTTTTCTACGGGTAAAGGCACACCAATCACGCCTGTGCTGGCGGTAGCTACTTGTGCTGGTTTAATACCCAGTTTTGTCGCGGTCACTGCAGCCATGCGTTCGTTGGCTTCGATGCCAACCTGTCCAGTGGCACAGTTGGCGTTTCCAGCATTGACCACAATGGCTTGTAGTGGTTGGTCGCTCTCGAGCAAGACACGGTTGCGCGTTACACAAGGTGCGGCAGCTCGATTGGTTGTGCCTGAATATGCCCAAGTACATTCGGAATTCGAGACTAACAGGGCAAGGTCGGTTTTGCCAGAAGGTTTAATGCCAGCCTTGGTGGCACCTGCGAAAAAGCCCTTGGGAAGAGTCATCAACGAGATTGTATCATTTAAATGGCTACGAAAAAATTTTGTCAAGTCTGGAATATCTATGATTATGGCTGTAACATATCTGCTATGCCCGACTCGAGTAACCCAGCCACCTTAGAGCACCAGCTAAGTGCTAGTCGTCCCTTTGCGCACTTGCACCAACACACCCAATACAGCTTGCTTGACGGTGCTGCACGCGTCAAAGACCTCTTGAAATGGGTTGCCAAAACCAGCCCAAAAAACCCCGCCCTTGCCATGACCGACCACGGCAATATGCACGGCGCGGTGCAGTTTTTTAAGTACGCCCAAGATGCCGGCGTAAAGCCTATCATTGGCTATGAAGCCTACATTGCGGCAGGCTCGAGATTTGACCGCATCCAACGCCGCGATGTAGATGGCGGGTACTACCATTTAACGCTACTTGCCAAAAATTTTACTGGCTACCAAAACCTCTGCAAACTCTCGAGCATCGCCTATTTAGAAGGTTTTTATGTGAAGCCGCGAATTGACCGCGAGGTGCTCGCACTGCACCGCGAGGGTGTAATCGCTATGAGCGGTTGCTTGGGTGCAGAAGTGCCTAACCTAATCCTCAACGATCGTCTCGAGCAAGCTGAAGAGCGCTTAAAGTGGTACTTAGATACCTTTGGCGAAGATTACTACATCGAAATCCAAAATCATGGTCTGCCTGAGCAGCAAAAGGTCAATCCAATCCTCAAAGCATGGGCGCAAAAATACGGCATTGGCATGGTTGCCACCAACGATGGGCATTATGTGAAGCATGAGGATGCCTATGCCCACGAAGTGCTGCTTGCGATCCAAACCAAAGCACTGATGAGCGAAGAAAAACGCTTTCGCTTTAGTTGCGAGGAATTCTACGTCAAAACCCAAGCCGAAATGGAACGCTTGCTGCCTTCAAGCCAGTGGGGCGAGGAAATCTACGACAATTCGGTGCGGATTGCCGAAAAGTGTAATCTCGAGTTGCCGATTGGCTCAAAACGGGTTTATCAGATGCCTGCTCTACCCATTCCCGAGGGGCGTAGCATGGCAGAAGAACTGCGTGTACAGGTTTACCGAGGCACAATGGTACGCTACCCGCAGGATTTCACCCCAGAGTTATTGCGGCGTTATTTGGCTCTCACGCTCGAACAATTGCCCACCAACTCAAGCCAAGCGGTGCAGCAGCGCATCGCTGCCAAGGTGCAAGACTATACGCTCGAGCAGACCATTTTGGCGCTGGCTTTTGCTGGCGAAATCTGGCTCGAGACTTCTAAAGTTGCAGGCGAAAAATACACCGTCTATCCTGCTTTAGATGAACTCGAAAATCAAGAACAAAGTCATGGCATAGTGGTTTTACGCCGCGCCGAATACGAACTTGGTGTAATTATTCGCATGGGTTTCCCCGATTACTTTTTGATTGTCGCAGACTTTATTAATTGGGCAAAAGATAAACATATTCGTGTCGGACCCGGACGCGGTTCGGGTGCAGGAAGTCTGGTTGCCTATGCGCTGCGAATCACCAACCTTGACCCCATTGGTTACGGCTTATTGTTCGAGCGCTTCTTAAACCCAGATCGCGTTTCGATGCCCGATTTCGATGTGGATTTTTCTGATACACGACGCAACGAAGTGATTAGCTATGTGCGCGACAAATACGGTGACGACAAAGTGGCAATGATTGCCACTTATGGAACGATGTCAAGTCGTGCCTGCTTTAAGGATGTGGCGCGGGTGCTCGAGTTGCCTTTTGCCGATGCCGACAAAATTTCAAAACTGGTACCTATTAAATTCGGACGCGCTTACAGCTTGGAGGAAGCTGAAAAAAGCGTGCCAGAAATTAAAGCTTTTTTGGACGAAAACGAAAAAGCCCGCCAAGTTTTTAATATCGCTCGCAGTTTGGAGGGTTTAACGCGCCACTCGAGTGTTCACGCCAGTGGCGTGATTATTGGGCGCGAGCGTTTAGACAATCTCGTGCCACTAATGCGCAACAATCAAGACGAATCTGTGGTTTGTCAATATGATATGAGCAGCGTAGAAGATATTGGCTTAATCAAAATGGACTTTTTGGGTCTAAGAACCTTATCGTTTTTAGAAGAAGCGGTGCGAATTGTGTACGAGTCTAAAGGCATTCGACTCGAGCCAGACAATTTTGCTTTAAGCGACGCCAAAACCTATGAATTGGTATCCAGGGGCGAGACCAAGGGGGTTTTTCAACTTGAGGGCGGTGGTATCAGCGATGCCGCACGCAAACTCAAGCCGCGCAGAATCGAAGATATCAACGCGCTTTCGGCATTGTATCGCCCCGGTCCGATGGAAAATATTCCAACCTTTGTGGAACGGCATCATGGACGAGAACAAGTGCGCTACGACCAAGGCGAATTTAACCTGCCCACGTGTGAACCTCTGCTGCGTCCAATTCTGGAAGAAACCTACGGCATACCTGTTTATCAAGAGCAAATCATGCAAATTGCCTCCGCTGTTGCTGGCTACACACTAGGGCAAGCCGACTTGCTGCGCCGCGCCATGGGCAAGAAAAAAGTCGAGGAGATGGAAAAAGAACGGGTTAAATTTGTGGCGGGTGCCAAAGCTACAAACAACATTCCAGAAGACGAAGCTGCGAGGTTGTTTGGTATTCTCGAGAAGTTTGCAAATTATGGATTTAACAAGTCACATAGTGCTGCATACGCATTACTTTCATTTCAAACTGCATATATCAAAGCCCATTTCCCTGTCGAATTCATGGCGGCGCTCTTAACCGTTGAGCGCCGCAATTCCGATAAGGTCGCTGAATACATCGCCGATGCTCGTAACATTAAACTCGAGAACGGACGCAAGATAATGGTGCTACCGCCAGATATCAATCGCTCGAGCACCGACTTTAAGGTGCAGGGCGAACAGATATTGTTTGGTTTGTATGCGGTTAAGTCGCTGGGCGAGGACACCGCCAATGCCATTCTCGAGGAGCGCCAAAAGGCTGGTGCATTCAAATCGCTACCTGAATTTTGCACAAGAATGCAAAAGGTTGGCTTAAACAGGCGCTGGATAGAAATGTTGATCAAATGCGGGTCAATGGATGCTTTTGGGGCACGCGATGCCCTGCTCGAGAGCCTGGAAGAAGCCCTCGAATATGCCAACGGGCAAGCGGATATGGCAAACCAAGGCATGGATAGCTTGTTTGGGATGGCGGTTGTTGCTCCTGAACCCAAGCTTAAAACCATTCCTGCGCCAAAAGACGAAGAAGAAGCGCGTGCCAGGGCAATTCAGATGTTGCAATTTGAAAAAGAAGCCCTTGGTTTATATATTTCGGGGCATCCATTGGAGCACTATCCGGGCATGCTCGAGGCAGCCAGTTGTAAAGTTTCGCAACTTGAGACATGGTTTCATACTTCTAGCGCCCCTGTTGGCTTTCGTGGGCGCAAGCGAGCCGTGCTCGCAGGGATGATGAGCAGCATCGGGCGCAAACCCACCAAGTCGGGCGGAATGATGGCAAAATTGGTGCTCACCGACGATGCAGGCGCAATCGAACTCGTGGCGTTTAGCCGTGCATACGAAAAAATTAACGATAAGCTGCTCGAGGATACACCCGCTTTGGTTGTGGTCGAAATCGAACCAGATGGCGAAGAAGGTGTGCGCGTCAGCGTCGAAGAGGTAATGCACTACTCCGAAGCCAAAGAAATGCCCAAAACGTTGGCGCTTGAGGTGGATCTCAACAGCATTGACCCCAATAAGCTCGAGCGACTCGATGAGATTATCCAAACCCAAGATGGCATCGCCAACATCCCAATTCATTTAAAACTATTAGGCGAAAATGCTTTTGAGATTTGGGAACTGACCCATAAAGCCACTCTTGCGACACTCGAACAGCTCAAACTCGAGTGTCCATGGCTACGTGTTGGCATGGGGATTTCTGGCGAAGCGGTGTTAGCAAAAACTGCACCGCCCAGAAAAGCATGGGAAAACAAAGTAAAAGCGCCGCAAATGGATTAACATGGTTGTCCTGTTCGGTGCTCGTGCAATGCTCAAAGCTTGGGCTGAGGTTTTTGTGTTGCATCTCGAGCTGCGCCAAAGGGCAGAATGATGAATACTAGTCTCAGTCTTCGTATTGTTTTAATAATATTTGTCGCCGCAATTACGCTTTTCCCAATTGTGGGGATTGTTTTTTTTCTTTCCTCGAGAGATGGTTTTAAATTAGAGCCTTGGTTTCTGGTTTGGGTTTTAATGGTCTTGTTTTTTTCTATTCTCAATGGGGTTATTGTCTCCAATACCCTACTCAAACCACTCTTTACCCTACGCGACGAAATCGCCAAGCTCAGCCAGCGCAAGGAGCGCATAGCCATTTTAGAAATTGATACAAGTACAAGTCATCCGATTGAAATTCGTACCTTGCGTCAAGCTTTTGCTCACCTGCTCGAGGCACTGCGCGAGGAAAATCAGAAGCGTGGCGCATTCATGGCAACACTTGTCCATGACCTTAAAACCCCAATCATTGCCGCGAACCACGCATTACAAGCAATTGAACAAAACGACACTTTGAGCCGTGAAGAGCGTATTCTTTTGGTTCGGTCTATTCAGCAAGAAAACCAAACCTTGCTGGCTTTGGTACAAAAAATGATAGACGCTAATAGATTTGAACGTGAAGACGTAGAGCTTATCTTACATCCAGAACAATTGCGCCCCCTTGTCGAAGCGGTCATTCAACGTCTTCACTCGCAAGCTCGAGAGAAACAAATCAACATCAGCCTCATTGGTGACGGCAGTGCTTTGGTTTCCAAAAATGAACTCGGTAGAGCCGTGCAAAATCTACTCGATAATGCCATTCGCTATGCTCGCACCAAGGTCGAGGTTTTGCTCGAGAACGGTAAAATAACAGTGATAGATGATGGTGCAGGACTTCCCACAAGCCTCGAGCAACTGACAAAACCATTTAATTCTGAACGCGTACAAATGGCAGGGCGTGAGTACACCAGTGGCACCGGAGGGCTTGGGCTTTTTATCGTGCATCGCATTGCCGAATTGCATGGTGGTCGGCTTGAGGCAGCGAGCACTGGCGACACCCAAATAGGTGCTCAACTTTCGATCTACTTGCAAGCTACGCAAATATAGTAAATTAAAGCTATGCCTCGAGTCATGATTGTAGATGACCATCCGCTCTTCCGAGTGGGTTTAAGTTATGCCCTCAGGGCTCTCGAGTTTGAGGTTGTTGCCGAGGCAGTAGACGGAGCCGATGGCGTGCGCCGTGCCCTCGAATTACGCCCAGAGGCAGTGTTGCTTGATGCAAAAATGCCAAACATGGATGGACTTGAAGCCTGCCGCCAAATTCACCAAGCGCTGCCCGAAACTCGTATTTTGATGCTTACTACATTTAGCGAAGCTGCTTTGGTACAAGCCGCCCAAGCCGCTGGTGCAGTTGGTTTTGTTTCCAAAGAAACCGAAGCGACGCGCTTAGCGGATTTAATCACAAAAGCCATAACGGATGTTCACTTTAGGTATTTTCCCAAAATAGATTTACCCAAACTATCTGGGCGAGAACTCGAGGTGCTCAAGCAAATGGTTTCAGGTAGGTCAAATAAAGAAATTGCCAAGGGCTTAGGACTCAGCCCAGATACCATAAAAGACCACCTAGAGAACATTTATCGAAAACTCGAGGTACAAGACCGCGTTACCGCCAGCCAAAAAGCCAGAGATTTAGGGCTTGTGTAAACGGCTATAAAGTACCTGTGTAAACGGTTACAAAGTATACGAAATAGCCCCATCTTTAGTTTTAGTTGTATGCTATCCCTATGAAGATTCTGCCACAAACCAAATCCCTCTATGCTTCATTTGCGGTTGTAAAGTTTAACCGTGCCTGTTGGGAGTGGGCGGATGGTCGCTGGGGAGCTTGGGAGGCGGCGACCATCCGCCCAGCCGTCTTGGGGCAAGTATGAGTTTACCGATTCGTGTGCTGGTTGTGGATGACCATCCAATGGTTCGTGCGGGATTAGCCACCATGCTCCGTGCTGCCGATGGAATCGAGTTACTTGCGGAAGCAAGCAGTGGTCAAGAAGAGGTCGAATTATGCAGCTCGCTTAAACCAAATGTGGTTTTAATGGACTCAAAAATGCCTGGCATGGATGGAGCAAGTGCTGCTGCCGCGATTCGCCAAACCAATCGCGATGTTCAAATCATTATGCTCACCGCCTTTTATGACCCCGATTTGGTGCAAAATGCAATGCAGGCGGGAGCAATCGGTTACCTCTTAAAGACTTCAGGCAGTAACGAAATCACAGATGCGATTCGCAATGCTGTGCAGCGCCGTCGCACGCTTGCCCCAGAAGCTACCGAAGCACTGATTCAAGCCGTTCAAAACGAGGCTATAGGCGAAGACTTGACCGCAAGAGAACGCGAGGTCTTGCGCCTGATGACCCAAGGTAAGTCCAATCAAGAGATTGCTGACCAAATGCGAGTCGCCTTGCCCACAGTGAAGTTTCACGCCAACAATATTTTCTCGAAGCTCGGAACAAAATCTCGAGCAGAGGCAATCCATATGGCGTATAAACACAAACTGCTCGAGAAACTCTAAATCGTCTGCACAATGCCAGTCGTGGAGCGGGACGTGCCACGAGCCGGTAAAGCCAAAGAGCAGTTGAATTGGAAGATGGTGCGCCCGAAACTCGGGGCAGCAGGGGTCGCGCTGCCTTCGGCAGGTATAGATGATGATACAGTGAAAAATGCCCAAACAAGTACGATTGCCCGCTTTGATTCCAAGATCGTGAAAATGGACGATGATGGCACGAGTAAAGGTTGAGTAAAAATTGGCGCAAATTTGTCATTGATTCGCAATACACTCATGGCATGGTTCTCATTCGGTTGGTTTTGGCTTTTGTTATTTTGAGTGCTACAGCGCAAGCAGCTGAGTACAAAGCCCAACACGGGTGGGGATTGCCTACACGTCAAGCTACCTCGAGTATCACCCAAGGGGTGGTTTTTGATTTAGCACAAAAACGCATTATTGTTGCCGAAAGTACAGGCTTAGAGAGCATCGATCAAAACGGTCAAAAAGCTCTGCTGCTCGAGCAGTCTGGAATCCGCAACTTGGTTGGTTTAGGTTCGGGCAAGAACCTTGTACTGGCTTGGTATCAACGCAACATCACAGGTGAAAGCGGGGTTTGGTGGTGGTACAACAATCGAGCGCGTTTTGCCTTTGCCACACCATACAGCAATTTTTCACTGGTACTCGAAGACAATAAACCGCTGCTGATTGCGGCAATTCAAAATCGTGCGCTCACTGAATTAAAACTGCAGCGGTGGGGACAACCCGCCAAAATCATCTACCAAACTGAACAGAACATTGGCGCGTTGTCTGCAAATGCTTTAGGCAAGCGCATTGCAATGATTTTTGCAAGAGGCTACCGCAATGAGCGCGACGAAAAATACGACCTTATGTTGCTCGAGATAGGCAAACCAATTCGGCAAATTGCTCCCGCTGTATATTTAGGCAAGGAGCAACAGTATTTGATGGCGGTTTTGGATCAAGATTTTGTGCCCATCTGGTGGTACGAAACCCCACAAGAACAAAAAGTCGCAGCTTTCACCAAACAGCATTTTCCGCGTCTTGCCTTGCTCGAGGGCGAAAAAATTGTTGAATTTGCCCCGCCAGAAAAACTTTTAGGTCAAGCCGAAACTCGTGTTTATTATGCAAACAAAAATCGTGTCTCGAGTATAGACCTCAAAAGCAAAGAAACCCGACTTGAGCTTATAAGCTCTGATACCCTGACCACAGCACACCTTAGTGGGCAGAATCTTGTTTGGCAAAGCCTGAATCAGGACGGCTTTAGTAGCCAATTATGGTTTGTAGATAAAAGCCAGCCCTTTACCCCTGACTTACTTGATCATATTTCGGCAGCTTTGGGGTGGAATCCTTGGCACCCGTGGCAAAATTTCTTTGGACAGGTGATGCTTTCATTCATTTTTGCAGTGGCTGTGGTGCTGGTTATAGTACCAAGCGTTTGGTTGTTGCGTCACCGCTTTGACTTTGGGCGGGGTGCATGGTTTGGGCTGACTGTGGCATGGTTGGTGCTGCTAGGAGGGCGCATTTTTGGCGGCAACTTAGGTTTAGGCGACTGGGTATTTGCTCCGCTGTTCGCGCCAGCTTGGTGGGTGGTGGGTTTGGGTCTGGCTCTGGGCAGTATCGCAGTTTTCTGCAATCGTAAAAAACTCGATGGCACAGAACTTGGTGCAACCATTGCCTGCAGTTTGGCAGTTTTTATCAGCGTATTTGTAATGATGTTTTCTCGAGTGGGCTTTCTGCGATTCTAACATTTGACATTGCGGTTCAGTACGTTATGCCTTTCTAAAGAGCAAAAACAGTGGTCTGCTCCTCAAGTCGTTGTACGCTGTATAGCGCTTAATTTGGATTGAGTCTAGCAAATGCGTGTACGCGCCGCATTGCTAAGTGCGTTAGTGCCAGTGCCAACGCATCCGCGCTGTGGCTCGAGTTTGGGCTAATGGGCAGTTGTAAAGTTGCTCGCACCATATAGATAACTTGCTCCTTGCTGGCATTTCCTGTACCAACCAGTGCTTGCTTGACCGCTTTGGGGCTGTATTCAAAAACCTCTATACCGTGCTCGGCGGCGGCAAGTAGCACCACACCTACAGCTTCTCCCACTTTAAAGGCAGTCATGGCGTGTTGCGCCTGAAAAAACTGTCCCTCGAGCGCAAGTGCATTTGGCTTATGTCGTGCAAGTTGTTGGTGTACTGCCCTGTACAGAAATGCCAAACGCTCAGGCATATTGCGCTGGCTCGAGGTTTGCACCAATTCCGAATGTATATGCACAGGGGTTTTGCCATCTTCGCGCACCACCCCAAGCCCAAGGTTCGCCAATCCGGGGTCTATGCCCATAACAATCATGGTAGTTAGTCTACAACGCTAGCCGAGCGCCTGAATCTCGCTCAT
>JBKBVO010000257.1:0-2435 GCA_046289535.1 Deinococcales bacterium
GCCTTTGAGGTTGGTGTCCAGCACCAAATCCCAATTTTCTTCGCTCACATCTTCTGCCCATTGAACACGATTGACCCCTGCATTATTGACCAAGATGTCTACTGCACCAGCCTCGAGCGCGGCTTTTTGACACTGCGCGACATGCTGCACATCTAGCCCGATAGCTTTGGCATTGCGCCCAAGTGCATGGATTTGCTCGAGTGTAGCTTGGCAGTCCCCAAGCTTGTGTGGCAATTCAGTGATGATGACATCCGCGCCACTTGCCGCCAGCGCCAACGCAAACCCCTGTCCCAAGCCACCAGAAGCACCCGTGACCAGCGCGGTCTTACCCGCAAGTGAAAAGTCTGGAAGATTCATTGGCTCGAGGCTCCTTCGGGAATCAGCACGGTTTCTTGCACAATAAAACCTGCCTCGAGCGCAGCTCGGGCGTACTTTTGGGCACCAGGTAGGTCGTGATCGCGGTAGTTACCGCACTCGAGTTCAGAAACACCAGGGACATGCACCACATCGGCGACCGCTTTCAGCGTTGCCTCGAGTGCGTTCTTGACTTCGCTTGGTAAGATTTCGCCTTCATAGACCATATAAAAACCGGTGCGGCAGCCCATTGGAGAGATATCAATCACACCGCTGAGATGATCGCGCATACCGCCAGCCAGCAGATGCTCGAGGGTGTGCATTGCGCCCGTCCCCAATGCGCCTTGGTTGGGTTGAGCGAGGCGCAAATCGAATTTGCTGATGGTGTCGCCATGCTTGGTGGTGTGTCGCCCTGCAAGACGCACGTATGGAGCACGAACACGGGTGTGGTCTAAGTTGAAAGATTCGACTTTTGCCATGCGTGCATTATACCTATTTCCAAAACTCGACTTTGGGCTTGCGCCTTGGGTTCAAAAACCACTCGAGCATCGCAGGGAAACGCTTTCTCCACTCGCGTTCGGCGTGAATACCACCTTCATCCTCGAGATAGACAAGGTCATAACAGCCTTGCGAAACCAACATTCCGGAAATTTTGCGGTTGTCCTCGAGATAGGCTTTGCTTTCCCGCGATTGCCCACCCTCGAGCGTGCCGCAATCCATATAAATTCTGGCATTTGGAGCAATATGGGTTTTGACGTATTTGTTTAATCCTGCCCTACCAACCCAAAAAGCGCTCGAGAAACAGCCCGCAAAACCAAAAATATCTGGAGCCTCCAAAATGGCATACAAGCTGATAATTCCACCCATGCTGCTGCCTGCAACACCCGTGAATTGTGGCGTTGTTAGAGTGCGAAAACTCGAGTCCACCAAAGGTTTGACGATACGGGTCAAATAGTCCAGATACTCATTTGCCCTGCCTCCCGCCCCTCCAATGATGCCTGGCAGGTTAATTTTTGGTTCAAACCAGGGTCCGTATTCATCTATGCGCGCTTTTCCTGCATTTGGCACCGCGACAATAATGCACTCCAAGCCTCGCTTGGCTAATTTTTCGGCAGCTTCATCGGCTGCCCATTCGCCAGCATAGGCGGTTTTGTCGTCAAAGCAATTTTGACCGTCGTGCATATACAGCACTGGATAGTGCGCGGTTTTAATCTTGCTGTAACTCGGTGGCAAATACACGAGTATATCTCGAGGTGCAACACTACCACCACCCACAGCGCGTTTAACGCGGACATTCCCAACAACAGAGTGACCGTGCTGCTTAGGGTAGGCACGTTCGTAGGCAATCCAACTCACGACGACACTATACCTGTTAAACTCAAGCCATGTGGCAACTGAGCGTAGCACAACGCATTCGCAACCTCGAGCGGCAAATTTTAGAGCTTTCAGCTTGGCGCAATGCGCTCGAGCACGTACTGCAAGCGTGGACAATGACCCCACCAATGGGCAAAACTCGCGCCATTCGTGTGGGCGAACCTTGGGGGTTCACCGATGGCACCCACGGGTACAGTACCCACACTCAGGGCGCGGTACGTTTTGCAGCACAGTTTACAATTCCCGAAACCTTGCGCGGTTTTGCTGTAGAACTCGAGCTTGATTGTGGGGGCGAAGCTTTTGTAGAAATAAGCGGCTCGAGTTCTTTTCGTGGTGGGTTAAATCCCTTCCATAAGGCGTTTAAGCTGCTCGAGCAGGCGCAGGGCGGCGAAGCATTTGCGGTGCAGGTTTGGGTGGTGCCCAAAGGGCTTTTTGGCTCGAGGGTTGAACAGCCAAGTTTAGCTCGAGCCGCTCTGGTTGCACCGCACCCAGAGGTTCGGGGGCTGCTGCACGACCTCACGCTGCTGCACCAAGCGGTGCAAGCGCTTGGTGAGCATGAGGTTGTAGCACAACTCCTCAATGCCGCCGAGGATGTGCTCCAAGAACTTCCCTGGACAAGCAGCGCCACCCAGTACCTCTCGAGGTTATTGCACGGCACAGCAGGGACGGGGTATGAGCTTTCGATTTATTGGAGTCTGCCCAAAATC
>JBKBVO010000258.1:0-2433 GCA_046289535.1 Deinococcales bacterium
TCCCAGGGTGCAGGGCTAGGAAAGGGTTTTTCTGTCCAGCCGTACACCAAATAACCACGCGTGTTGTAGCGCTTTTGCAGGGGATGAATTGTCCAGTGGTCCTCGAGCAAGATACGGCGCGGATGCCCATCTACGCTATCCTCATGACCATCGAAAACAATTCCAACCAAGTCGTAGGCTTCGCGTTCGTGCCAATCCACACCACCCCATAGGTCAGACACCGTGGGAACATGCGGCTTGGCATGGGTGCAGTATGTGCGCACCGCGACCTTGCGCTTGCTCTCGAGTTGCTGCAGGTGCAGTGCAACACCCAGACCCCATTCAAAATCTGTCCCTGTAAGGCTTGCGGGAAAATCAAAGCCACTTTTATATAAGCGCTCGCAAAGCGTACGGTAATCCTCGAGCGCGACGGTGATTTGCAGGGTATCCAGCACCACTTCAGCTCGAGCCTTTAAGCCGCTCGTAAGGGCATCTACATTTTCTTGTGGCAAAAGTGGAATATGCCAAACCTTGGCAGGGGCAACGGTGGCAGGGTTTGGGGGAGTTACAACAGCAGAGGTGGATTCGCTCACAGCAACACCCGTCCATCCTGCCCTGGTTCAGCGAGTGGGTCAAAATCAGCACTCATGAGGGTACCAGGCACATAACGCGCTGCTGGGTCAGCAATTTTATCGCGCAACAAAAGTAGCGCTTGCATCAGTGCTTCGGGACGTGGTGGGCAACCGGGCACATAAATATCTACAGGCACAATTTTATCTACACCCTCGACAACGCTATAGCCTTGGCGAAATGGTCCGCCTTGGTTGGCACAAGCACCCATCGAAATCACCCATTTAGGCTCGGACATTTGCTCCCAAAGTTGGCGTACAACCTTGCCCATCTTTTTATTCACTGTGCCCGACACAATCATCACATCGGCTTGGCGCGGGGTATTGCGATAAAACACGCCGAACCTATCCATATCGTAGCGAGTGGCACTCGAGTTCATCATTTCGATTGCACAGCAAGCAATGCCGAAGGTCAGGGGCCATAAGCTGCGCGAACGCGAAAGATTGATTAGGTCGTCCAGACTTCCCAAAATCACATTGTCGGGACGAGCTTGTGTACCTAGTAGACCCATTTTAGTGCTCCTTTGCGCAGGGCATACAAAAAGCCCAAGAACAGAATCACCAAGAACGACAACACCGCAATCACTCCAGCAGTGCCCAATGTGTCAAACGACACCGCCCAAGGATACAAGAGCGCCGCCTCAACATCAAAGATGACGAAGAGCATGGCGAACAGGTAATAATTCAGGTTAAATTGCACGTTGGTATCGCCAATGGTTTCCATACCGCATTCATAAACGGTATCCTTGGCTTTGTTCCCTCCGTAGCGCTTTGAACCTGCGTAAAAAAATGCCAGCTTTGCAATCTCGAGCGTAATATAAACGATACCCGCACCGATCAATGCAAAGAGACCGATGTAGAGCGCACCAGTCACCTCTGTTGTGTATTCCACACTTTCCTCCTTAAAATAAAGCTATAAGCGCTTTATTCTAAGTGTGGCGGCTTTGTGAGGTCAAACTCTTAATGTCCCAAAGAATACAATTTTGGCTAAGAAATTTTTACCGAGGTATAACCGCATCGGGAACATCGCGTTCCACATGGCGAGCGGCAGGGCACAAATAGACACTCAGTGCAGCATAACCGCGCCCATTCAAACCACCAAGGAGCCAAGCGCTGGACTCGAGCTTTGTTCAACTTGAACACACTCGGAAATTCGTCTGAATGTATTCAATGTCTTTTTGTATGTCATAAAATAAAGCATGGATATTCTCAATCTGCTCGAGTTAGAAGCCGCCGCCAAACCGCACCTGAGCCAAACTGCATTTGATTATTATGTCGGTGGTGCAGATGACGAACTCAGCGTACTCGAAAATCGCCAAGGCTTTGCCCGCCTTGCTTTGCAATACCGCGTGCTACGCGGCATTGGGAAGCGCACTTTAAGCACCACGCTCTTTGGGCAAAGGCTTTCCATGCCGGTTTTACTTGCCCCTACCGCATTTCATAAACTTGCCCACCCAGAGGGTGAAAATGCCACCGCCCAAGCCGCAACTAATGCCGACATCATCATGGTTTTATCCACCAGCTCGAGTACCAGTTTAGAGGATGTCCGCGCCAGCCAGCCCAACCTGAACATGTGGTTTCAGTTGTATTTGTTTCAAGATATTGGTATTTCACTCGAGGTCTTGAACCGTGCCAAAGCTGTAGACGCAAAAGCTTTGGTGCTGACTGTAGATGCCCCAGTTTTAGGCAGACGCGAGCGCGATATTCGCAACAGTTTTACCCTGCCAAGCGGCATCCAGATGGCAAATTTCAAGCACGATTTACCCGAAACAAACGGCTCGAGCCTTAGTCTGCATGCAGCACAACACTTTAAACCCGATTTAAG
>JBKBVO010000077.1:0-11154 GCA_046289535.1 Deinococcales bacterium
TTGCCGAGTATTTACGCAATCGCTACCTGCACAAAGAAATTCGCGAAAAAGGTGGAGCCTATGGTGGCTTTGCAGCTTTCCAACGCGAGGATGGAGTATTTGCCATGCTCTCATACCGCGACCCCAACGTTAAGCGTACCTTTGATGTCTATGCTGGCGCCCTCGAGTTTATGGCGAGACCCTTTGAACAAGACACCTTAAAGGAATCTATTTTAGGTGCCTGCGCCGACTTTGATCCCTTGAGCAGCCCTGATACCAAAGGGCGCAGTCGTTTTTTTAACGATTTAGCTGGATACACTCTCGAACTGCGTGCTGAGTTTAAGCAGGGCTTGCTCTCGACCTCCGAAGACGACTTGCGCCGTGTGGCGCAAACATACTTGGTCAATCCAAGGTTAGCCGTTGTTTCCAATGCCGAAAAAATTGAAGAAGCCAACAAGCTCATGGGCGGCATTTTTGAGGTCGAAGCTGTATAATGAACCCATGCAACCTTGGTCTGAACAGTTACAGACCGTCTGGCGGCGTGCTCAACGTCAGCTTTTGTGTCTTTGGCAAAACCTGAGCCACAACTTCAGACAACACAACATCCGCCCGGGCTGGTTTATCTTGGGCGGACTGTTTTTATACGCTATTTTTGCCACAGTACAGTGGCAAAATGCCACAGCAGCGTTGCGAACTGCAAACACTAAGCTTGCCGTTTTTGAAAAAGCTGCCGCACTCGAGAACGCCAAGCTATCATTGCCGATTGCCGGAGTACGACTACCTGATAACCCCAATAACTGGCCTGGTGCGGCTCGAGCTTATCGGCGTGGAGTTTCGCAAGGGTTTGTTTTTACAGGGGTTGACGCAGGGTTGCAAATTCAATACGGAATGCCTGTGCTTGCCGCTGCAGACGGAGAAGTGAAGTTTTTAAGCAGCAATTACAAAGAATTGAGTGTGCAGGAATTTCAAGCTTTATTGAGCAAAGTCAAGGATGGCGCTAGTCAGGCAGACCTGATGGCACTGCGTGGCAGGCAAGTGGCACTCATTCACCAAAATGGCATGGTCACACGATATTGCCATCTCTCGAGCATCAATCCAAACCTCAGTTTTACCAATAACAAAGTCAAGCGCGGGCAGGTTATTGGTTTTGTCGGCAATTCAGGTACACTAGACGGCGCAAGAGGCAACAAAAACAATGCGCGACTACTCTTTGAGATTTGGCTCGAGAACGAGAGCAAGTTTTTTGGATCTGGCTTAAAACCCGAAACCATACGGCTCGAAGCAGCAAAGATTATTGGTCTATAGTCGCCAAAGCGCGTTCCTCGGCAGGGATTCGGTATGCCAAAAGTAAAATCGCATTGAGAACACTAAAAACGATTGCTGTCACCCAAGCCCCAAAAACCAAAGGCGCGACCAGCAGCTCGAGTGCCACAATCAGGTAATTCGGGTGTTTAAGGTATTTATACAATCCAACACGCACCAATTTAGCGTTTGGAATTATCACAATGCGGGTATTCCAAAGCCTGCCCAATGTGGCAATCACGTGATACCGACCAATCTGGGCAACGGCAAACAACCCGAGCCAGAACCACCCGAGCGGCGCAAAACTCGAGCCACGCCACCACGCCTCGAATAGCAATGCTACAACCCAACTCGAGTGCAGCGAGACCATAAACGGATAATGCTCGGCAGCGTATTCCATACCTCCGTTCGCCAGTGCCCATTTGAGGTTCTGTTGTGCATGGCGTAACTCGAGCAGTCGTTGCAAAACGATAAAACCCACAAAAAAGAAAAGCGCCACCAGACCACATCATAGGCTCTCGTACTTTAGTCTTGCAACTCTTTAGCAAAAATCTCGTAAAATGTGGTCATGAAAGAAACCGATTGGAGAAACACACTCGAGGTTATCGTTAAAGGTCTGGTTGCAGTTGTTGTTGGATTGGCTGCTTTGTATTTGCTCGGTTGGGTACTGAGTTTCTTTGGTGGTATGTTGCTTGGGTTGGCTGGAATTATCTTGGCGCTTTTGCGCTGGCTTGTTCCTGTTGCCTTAATTGTGGGTATTGTTTATTTTGCAGTTACACAATTGCAGCCTAAATCTAGCGTGGTTAAAACCCGTCCACAAGCAACTCCAGACACCGAAGCGACCGAAGAAAAACCTGTAGATGTCTCCTCGAGCCAAGCGCCTATTACAGAATCCCACCCAAGTGAAACAGTAAGCACAAATTCCGACCAAGAAGCTCAAAAAGCCGATAACCCTAGTGGGAGTCTCGAGGACAAAAATTAAGCTAAACACTAGCCTTTTACAAAAGGGTTACTGCTTTTCTCGCGTCCAATGGTGCTGCCTCTGCCATGACCCGGAAGAAGCACGGTATCGTCGGGGAGTGTGTACAGTTGTGTCCGAATGCGCTCGAGCAAGAGCTTTTGGTCTGCACCAGGAATATCTGTGCGCCCAATACTTCCAGCAAACAACGAGTCTCCAGACAATACAAAGCCGTCCTTAAAATAAAATGCCAAATGCCCCGGTGCATGTCCGGGAGTCAACAAGGCTTCGAATTCAAGATTGCCAATTTGGTGCCTACCGACTGTGCAGGCAATATCGGCAGGTTCTGGTTGGGTAAACGCTAGTCCATAGCGGGCGGGCGCAATATAAGCTCTCGAGTAGGAATCAAAGGCATCCTGATGCAAATACACTTTTACACCGAGTGCTTCGCGGCAGGCTTGCACAGCGCCAATGTGGTCAAAATGTGCGTGAGTCAGTAAAATGGCTTGCACTTGGGCCTGTTGTTGCGCAATAAAGGTGAGAAGTACACCCGCATCGTCGCCCGGGTCTACAAGTAGGGCTTGATTTGAGACGTGCTTCACTAAATACGCATTTTCTTGAAGCTGTCCCGTAAGAACCTGCCATACCGTGTACCGAGCAAACGAATGCTGAAAAGTTTTCACCCCAAAACCCTAACATTCTACTGTTTGACTTTTGGCTTTTTGCTTGGAGCAGACTGGGCAGCCCCCCCCTTTGTCACTTTGGGAATGACGACAGGCTCTGCTACTTCTATTTTTGTTGGTTTGGATGGCTTTTTTATTGGCTTGGTTTTTTTGCTACTTGGCAACGAATGCCCTTTCATGAATTCAATGCGCTCGGCAATTTCGTTTTGCAATCGGCTGGCATCTCGCTCGAGCCTTTCTTGAGCGTCGTCTAATTCAAAGCGCAGACGCATCACTTCCTCGACTCCTGCTAAATTCACACCGAGTTCTTGAGTTAAACGCTTAATATCGCGCAAATGTAAAATGTCGCGCTCCGAGTAAAGCCGAGTTTTGCCGCTCGAGCGCTTAGGGCGGATCAGGTTCTTACGCTCATACAAACGCAGGGTTTGTGGGTGCATCCCGACCAGCTCTGCTGCTACAGATATTACAAATAAACCCTTATCGAGTGGGTCATTGGAATCTATGCTCTGGGCTTGCGCCGCAAACTCAGCGCGGATTGCACCTTCCAGCCGATAAATTTCACCTTCGAGTTTTTGCTGCACTTCGTCGAGTTCAAAGCGCAATTTCATGATCTCCTCTACTCCAGCTAAATTAACTCCAAGCTCTTGGGTCAAGCGGCGTATCTCGCGCAAATAGTCTATATCGCGCTCGGAGTACAACCGAGTTTTCCCACTCGAGCGCCCAGGACGAATCAAGCCTTTACGTTCATAGAGGCGCAGGGTTTGTGGGTGCATCTCCACAAGATCTGCTGCTACAGATATTACATAAACAGGGCGGTCTTTGCCGTCGGACACGAATAGCAGTATAACAGATTAAGCTAAGGATATTAAGTGAATAATTTCACGATTATCGCACTTGTGATTTTTTTCTGCCATATTACCAACATCACCTCTACACTCCTAATTGCTACTCAAGTTTTTGTTAAAATCCTTATTGTGCCAGTTGTTGAACTACTCAGTCGCAACATCGAAGTTCGCCCCGAGGAAATGCTTCTCGGTTTTACCCCACCCGCGCGCTTTGCCAAGGTACGCTTTTCAAACTATTCACCCAACATTCAATTTCCAAGCCAAGCCAATATTCGCACAAAACTCGAGCAAGCCATACGCCAATCAAACCAAAAAAATCTGCTTGAACTCTTTAAAAAAAATAGCCCAGCCCCAAGTTACTACCTAGATGGTGGTTTTGGCGTGGGTAAAACCCATCTTTTGGCGGCAAGTTGGCACGAATTTAACGGGAATAAGCACTTTTTAAGTTTCGCTGAACTGACGTTTTTTATCGGGGCTTTGGGGATGGACAAAGCCATTACTGCCTTTTCGAATGCCAAATTGATATGCATAGACGAATTTGAACTCGATGATGTGGGCAATACACTGATAGTCTCAAAATTTCTTAGCGCACTCATACCACGCGGCACACGGGTTATTACCACATCCAATACCCTGCCCGAACAGCTTGGCGAAGGTCGTTTTAATACCGCAGACTTCAAGCGAGAAATTCAGGGCATCGCCGCGCATTTTGAAAGTTACCGTATAGACGGCGCAGATTATCGGCACCGCGAAGGTCTAGCTGCTCCAGAACCCTTTTCGAGTCTCAAACTAAAAACCAGCTTTAACAACGCAAATGGCAATGTCACCATGCTCGAGTTTGACGACCTTTTAAGACATTTGGGGCAACAGCATCCAATCCGCTACAACAAGATGCTCGAGGGATTAAACGCTGTTTATATCAATGGAATTGCACCAATACAAAAACAAGACGATGCCTTGCGTTTTGTGCACTTTATAGACAAACTCTATGATCGAGAAATTCGACTGAGTGTGGCAGGTATATCACTTGAAGGGCTATTTTTGCCAAGTTATCGCAATGGCGGTTATGCCAAAAAGTACTCGAGATGTTTGTCTAGGTTAGGTGAATTAATGCGCGAATCCATGTTGGAAAAGGCGATTTAGAAGTTGGTTTTGATACAGTAGGTGCTTCTTTGAACATATCACAGCCAAAATGACACATTCAGGTCACCGATTAAACAACCCAAGGATGCTATTTTAAGAGCCATGACCGATGGTTTAGACAAAGTGAGTGGCGCAGTGCGCCGCCTTAAAAGCAGCTTAGAACGTGTATTGATTGGACAAACCGAGGTGGTCGAGAACCTCATTGCCGTCTCACTTGCAGGTGGACACGCACTCCTTGAAGGTGTGCCGGGTTTGGGCAAAACCTTGCTTGCTAAAAGTTTTGCAACAGCAGCTCACCTCGAGTACCGCCGTGTGCAATTTACTCCGGATTTGATGCCTGCCGATATCACAGGTACACAAATTATTGAACAACATGCAGGAAAACTCGAGTACCGTTTTCAGAGCGGTCCGATTTTTGCTCAGGTGCTCTTAGCAGACGAAATCAATCGTGCTACCCCAAAAACCCAGTCAGCACTGCTCGAGGCAATGCAAGAAGGCGCAGTGACCATTGCAGGCACGCGTCACGAACTGCCTCAACCTTTTTTGGTGATTGCCACACAAAATCCACTCGAGATGGAGGGTACCTATCCCCTACCCGAAGCACAACTTGATCGTTTTTTGGCACGACTCTACTTTAAGCGCCCGAATCCTGAAACACTCAGGCGTATCCTTGAAGTCGGAGAACCCACTCCTGTACAAAGCGCACTCGAAGCGGGTGAGTTACAAGAATTGCGTCAAATTGTGCGTGCCGTGCCTGTTTCACAGCCAATGCTCGATTACATTGTAGCCTTAACCGAAGCCACTCACACTGCCGCACAAGTTCGATACGGCTTATCACCGCGTGGAGCACAGGCACTCTTGGGCATGGCTCGAGCATTCGCACTGATTGGCGCACGCCCATTTGTATCGAAACAAGACGTTCTACGCGCCCTACCGTTGGTTGCCACACACCGTATGCTTTTGTCATTTGAAGCCGAGCTCGAAGGTGTGCAAGTCGAACAAGTCCTAGAAAAAGTTATAGCGGCGGTAAAATAAATGCAGTTACGCAGCTATAGACTCGCTTCTCGGGCGCTGGCAGTCAGCGCAGGCGAAAGACGCTCGAGCCTAGCCGGTTCTGGTGGCGAATTTTTAGAGCACCGAGTTTATGAGCCAGGCGACGAAGTGCGCTTTATTGATTGGAACGTATACGCCCGCAGCGGCAAACTCTTTGTACGTCGTTTTGCTGCTGAACGTGCCACTCGAGTCTATCTGACAAGCGATATTTCAAAATCGATGCAGCCTAAATTGCCCATTGTCCAAGCTGCCAGCGAATTTATTAAGCCCTTTATACGCCATGACCGCATTTACAGCCGCCAAGTTTCAGACCTAAAAAACGGACTCGCACAACTCGCACTCGAGCGACCGGGGTTGGTGTTGCTCTTTTCAGATGGGCTCGAGCCGATTGGCGGCATTCGCTCAGGTTTGATGGCTTTAACCGCAAGGGGGTTTGATCTTTCCGTAATCCAGATTTTAAGCAGCGAAGATTTAGAACCACCCACAGGGGTTTGGCGTGTTCGAGATGCCGAGTCCGAAGCCACGCTCGAGATAGATGACGCAGCACGGCGACGCTATTTGGAACGTTTAAACGCGCATTTAGAAGGTTTGGCAGGCTTATGTCGCAGTCTCGGACTGCGATTAACACGTTTGGGCGATGGTTCGCCGCAAGCAATATTTAAGGCTTTGCGCCAAGCTGGAATTTTGGAGCGTGGGCAGTAAAGGCTGCAAATAATTGTCCCACGAACTCTTGCTACACTTTGGGTTAGGTGCCTTGAAGCACCTTTATTGTTAAACTGTGGTTGTAAATTTTTCTCGAGTTTGGAAGTAACCTTTATGAGCCTAACAACGATTGTCAAAACCAACAACCCTAAACCAAATCGTCTCTGGGTGCCACTTGTTGGTATCGCTGCTCTCGGTGTGGGCTGGAGCGGTTTTGAGTTGTACCACAGCGAGCGCATTTTACCAGGCATAACAGTTGCAGGCATTGATGTCGGTGGGCAAACCCAAACCGAAGCGATTGAAACATTGCGTGCAGCCAAGCTGCCTATTCCTGTTGTGAATGTGCGCGCAGGGGATCAAACCTTGCGCGTGAACGCCACTGAATTTGGTTGGCGCATTGACTACAACGGCATGACCCAAAGTGCATTTTCAATTGGGCGCGATGGCGATTTTTTCGATAACCTTGCGAAGCGTTTTATTTCGAATAAAAGCATTGCACTTGCCGCAAAAGTAGACCCCAAAACCTTCAGAAATCGGCTCTCGAGTCTTGCTCAACCGTTTGAGCGAGCCGCTCAAGATGCTAGACTGGTTTTAACCGAAGGTAAATATGTAATTCGAGCTGATGTAAACGGGCAGGGTGTGGATTTTGAAAACGCCTTACGCGCTTTTAGCGGTAACCCCATGCTCACTGACCTTGAGCTGAATATAAAGGATGTGCCTGCTGCTCTTCAAGCGTCTGCACTCGAAGATTTAGCCAATCAAGCCAACAGCGTGTTGCGACCGCTTAAATTATCGTATTCAACACCAAAACAAGATGGCTCTAGAGCAATAACCTTAAGTCGTAGCGAGGTGGCAAATTTATTTTTTGTAGAGCGCTCCGGCTTAAGGTTGGACGAACAAGCCATTGCCCAAGTGTTGCGCTCGGTTTCAAATCGATTTGACCAAAACCCACGAGATGCACGCTACGTTCGGCGAGGCGCAGAATTAGTACGCAGTCCCTCGAGCAATGGTTTTGCGTTGGATTTAGCAGAAGCTAAAAAGTCTTTGTCAACTGCAATTTTAGATCCAAACATCAAACAAGTGAATCTGCCCGTTGTAGTCACCGAGCCAAAAATCAGCACCGAATCTATTCCCGATCCCAAAAGCCTAACGGTCTTGTCTTCGACCACCACCAGATATTTTGGCTCGAGCCGCGAACGGGTGCTGAATGCTGCTATTGCCGCCCAAAAACTTGATGGTTATGTTGTGCCTTCGGGTGAAGTGTTTAGCTTTAATGATGCCGTCGGAGAAATTAGCGAGCGGTCTGGTTTCGTAGAAGGCTTGATTATTTCGGGTGGACGCACTCAAAAAGGCGTTGGCGGTGGGGTTTGTCAGGCCAGTACAACTGCTTTCGCCGCACTATTTAAGGCTGGTTTACCAATCGTCGAGCGCAATCAGCATTCGTATAAGGTTCGCTGGTACGACGATGTGATGGGCTTGGATGCCGCTGTGTACTACCCGAGTCTCGATCTAAAGATGCGAAATAATACACCAGGTCCAATCGTCATTCGTGCAAGCACCAATGGTGCTACGATGACCATTTCGTTGCTTGGTATATCAGATGGGCGCAAAGTAGTTGTCTCAAAAGCACGAATTTTGCGTCGTACGCCACATCCACCAGCGCGTACAGTGTTCAATCCCAGACTACCGGCGGGGGTTAGCAAGCAAGTGGATTACGCAGTAGATGGATACAACGTCAATGTGGTTCGTACCATCAACGGGCAATCCGACAGCCTTTACACCGCATATCGTCCATGGCAAGCGGTCTACGAAGTTGGACCAAGCCGGGTCGGGTACGCGCAACAACGAGCAGACCAAAATCTGCGATAGGCACCACCACTGTCTCGAGCAGCACGGCAAAATCGGCTATTAAGAAGCCAAACCGACCGTAAGTCTAGATAACTATTTCTTGTAGGCTGCAAGTAACACTTGACTGGTATGTAAGACCTTCACGTCTACATCAAAACGGCGCGTGCCTGCCTCGAGTTGCAGCAAGCAACCAGGGTTTTCAACGCTGAGCACTTCAGCCTTGCTTTCGCGCACACGCTGCATTTTACCCTCGAGAATTTGATAACTGGTTTCGGGATGGGTGATGTTATAGATTCCTGCACTACCACAGCAGTCCGAAGCCTTCTCGAGTTCGGTGTATTGCACAAGTGGGTTTTGCTTTAACAAGTCTCGAGGTTGGCTAGAACAACCCTGCCCATGACAAAGGTGACAAGCATCCTGATAGGTGACTCTCATTTCAGGGGCATTGGCTTGTGGCAAATCGCGCAAACCATGCCTGCGTAAAAATTCGGAAATTCCAAAACTCTTGCCCGAGAAATCCCTGGCTTTTTGTGCATATTCAGGGTCGTTTGCAAACATCTTGACGTATTTCTTAAGCTCCGCACCACAGCCAGCGCAATCGGTGATAATGGCATCTACATCCAGGGCATCGAACAAGTCGAGGTTGCGTTTAACCACTTGGTCAAAACCCTCGCGGTCACCCTCTTCGATATGCGGAGCACCACAGCAAGTTGTCTCGCGTGGGGTTACGACTTCAAAACCATTGAGGGTTAAAAGCTGCACAGTCGCACTCGAGGCTTCGGAAAAAAAAGCATTCATCAAACAACCCAAAAAAAATGCAACCCGTCCACGCTTTTCGCCCACCGCAGGAGTTACAGGCGCCAGACGTGTACGAATACTCGGGGCAACTTTTTCGGGTAGAATATTCTCGAGTTCAGCAAGTTTTTTGCCTACTGCACCAAATTTTTCTAAAATCTTGCTACTGCGAACCCATTTTTGCAAGCCTAAGCCCTGATAGGTTCGCACGCCAAAATTGAGCATATCCCAAACCACAGGATACTTAAACGGCTCGAGTATGGCTCTAATCTTCAGGTTTGGGGGCTTGCCACCCTGAAGCGCAACTCGAGTTTCCACCGCCATTTCGCCTGGTTTAACCCCACTTGGGCAAACAGTTTGGCAAGCGCGACAATCTAAGCAATCGTACGCTGCCTCGAGTACCACCTCATAGTCTTTGGTCAGCCCTTCTGCCGCAGCACGGTAGAGCATCACCCGTCCGCGTGGCGATTGGATTTCTTCACCTGTAAGCTGATACGTGGGACAAGCAGACAAACACACCCCACATTGCACACAGATATCCGAACCCGCAATCAGCGGACTAGCAGCAGTTGAACCAACGAAATTCTCCAAGGTGATAGGCGCAGTGCTCATGCAGATAGTCTAACGCGTAATCGGCGGGTCATCTAGCACCAATACAAAAAAGCATCTTCATAAAAACACATAATCGGCACTCGAGTCTCCCCACACAACGCGAATGGGTTGGCGTAAATCAAAGCTATTTGGGAGTTTAATCGCACCTAAACTGGCTTGGGGGAATTTCCCAGACAGCGATAGCAACCCTGCACCATTTTCTACGCTATAACGCGAATTGCCTTGTATAAACTCGAGCAGACCAATCGGGTTGCCTTCGGGTTCAAGCGCAACCGAAAAATACAGCACTTGACCTGCCTGAACTTGGGTTAAACCGGTGATAATTTTTTGCACGTCGCGCCCAAGTCCATTATCCAGTTTAGCCACTTGTTCAAAAGGCATTAAAAACAAACTGGCATCATTTTGGGTGTTGAATTCGGAGGTATAAAATAGGTGCAAGCCGCGCACTCCAGCTTTTAGCTCGAGTTCTTCCCAAGAAAGTTCAAACGGCACCGCTTGGTTTTGCAAATCTACAGGCTTACTTGCTTTTAATTGTAGTGCCTCGAGCAGTGCTCTTGGAACAAGCCAGCGCTGTCCAACCAACAGCACAGGTTCGTTTAGGCGAACATCTTGCCCGTCTACAATCAGCTCGGGGCTGTTTGCAAAAAGGTACACAATACGTTTAGCAAAACGCAGCGTGGCTCGAGCCGAGTTTAAATTCAGTGCGGCTTGGTTTAAGGTGGCAATCTCGGCAAGGTCGTAGTACCTATCAACAGGAGCGATGGTTTGGGCAAATGCCACAAACCAGCCCGAAAAAAGCAAAATCCAAAACCGGCGCTTCATGCTTAGATTTTACGCAAAAAATGATATATTTAAACAAGTGCAAAAAACTTTGTGCTACACCCAGAAAGCGAGAAAATTCATGGAAGCAGCAAAGCCAGTGATTATTCAAGTCTCGAGTGATGACTCGACACTACAAACTGCAGACGGCACCACCGTGTATTTGTTTTATCCGCAAAGTACCGACCCGGAACACTTGTATATCCCTTGGGGAAGCGAATTTCCGGGTTATTTGGTGCAATGGATTTTGCAGTGGAAACCGCTTATTGGTATTCCTATGGCAGGCAAGGGTGTTTCACAACAAGACCTTAGCACTATCGTTCGCGGTGGAAAACCAGATGCTGGACAGACACAAATCACCTATAAAGGTTGGTGGCTGTATACGTTAGATGGCGAATTACCAAACACGCAGCAC
>JBKBVO010000259.1:0-2420 GCA_046289535.1 Deinococcales bacterium
CCACCACCAAGCGACTTGCGCTTGAAATCGGGGTGCGTGGTTTAATGAATGTGCAGTACGCCGTACACGACAATTTGCTTTATATTTTAGAAGCCAATCCTCGGGCAAGCCGCACGGTGCCTTTTGTGTCTAAAGCCATCGGGCACCCGCTTGCCAAATACGCGGCGCGCATTGCTGTGGGGCAAACCCTAGCGCAAATCGGTTTTGAAACCCCCAAAGTGCCACAGCATTACAGTGTCAAGGAAGTGCACTTGCCATTCTTAAAATTTAAGGATGTGATTCCTGTTTTGGGACCGGAAATGAAAAGCACAGGCGAAAGCATGGGCATAGATGCTAATCCGTATTTGGCCTATTATCGAGCGCAACTGGGCGCAAACGTCAAGCTACCCTCGAGTGGCAAGGTGCTATGGCTGAGCCACTTGCCATCGGCAAGCAGTGATCGACTGATTGCACGGCTCGAGAAGTTGGGTTATGTAGTTGAGGTGCATCCCAATGTTGCAGATAACACCCCCATGCCAGAATTGCTGATTGATTTAACGGGTTCGCGTTTCTCGAGACGTTGCTTAGAGAACGGTGTGGCACTCTACACCACGCTCGAGGCGGTGAGTTGGTTGGTTGGGGCGCTCGAGGCTGCAGCAGGTGCAAGCTTGCCTGTTTTGAGTGTGCAAGAGTGGTTAGGATAGCTTTTGTTTAGTGTGGGGAGCCTATTTTTATGCCAGTACAGGCTGCTCATCACTTAAAAATATAGGCATTACCACTACGCCCAGTAAAAAGCGGTACGGTGGTACTGCGCGAGACTTCGGCAGCATAGGCAATATCGGCTTCTAAACCCACAGCTTCGATCAGTTCGGCAGCTCGAGACTTTGAAAGCGGTTCTAACGGGTCGGCAAATTGGCGGCGCACCGTCAACGCAATTTGTGCTCCATCGTCTAGGCTGCATTCGGTCATACTGATGAGATATTCGCAGAGCACACCAGCCGTGTAGACATCTTCCAGTCCAATCCTGCCACTCGAACCCGCACAGAGGATTGCTATTTCTTCGGTGGCGAGTTCTTTGGCTTTGCGCGCGGCAGCATGGGCATTGCGTAGGCTGGCTAAAATAATGTTCTTACCAGTTTCGCAGGCTGCGGCTGCGGCTTGGGTTCCGTTGGTGGTACACATCACGATGCTCTGCCCATCAAAACGCAACTCGAGTGCTTGCATTGGGCTATTGCCCAAATCAAAGCCCTCGGGCGGCAAACAGTTGCGCTCGCCCGCGAGCACCACACCTTCACCCTTAAACGCCAAAGCGCCTTCTAAATTGCCACACAAATATAAATTGGTGGCACCTTGCTCGAGGTAGGTAATGGCTGTTGTGGTCGCGCGCAGGGTATCTACAACCAACACGGTATCGGCAAAGGGCTGGAAGCCAATATCCTGTACACTGCGCGGCAGCACATCTACACGCAAGCGCATCAGAGTTGCTCCTCGCCAAACTCGAGGGTTAAAGACTCGTTCATCGCGTTACTGGGTGTAATCAACACTTCGCGCCCCTCGAGCTTGGCTTTGAGTGCCGCAAAATTGTACGCCACACTGGGCTCGCTAAACACCGCACTGCCCGCCACCAACACATCTACACCTGCTTGCCCAATGCTGTGAATATTTTTGAGGTTCACGCCGCCATCTACCTCGAGCAAACACTGTGGGTTGAATTGGTCGCGCAATTTGGCGGCTTGGCGCAGGCGCTCTAAACTGCTTGGAATAAATGTCTGACCACCAAAACCAGGGTTGACGCTCATGATCAAAATCAGGTCAAGCTCGGGTAACAGTGGCTTGAGTGTCTCGAGTGGGGTTGCAGGGTTAATTGCAAGTCCCGCACGCTTACCAAGGCTTTTAATCAGTTGTACTGCGCGGTGTGCATGCGCGGTGGCTTCGGCATGAATGGTTAAAAAATCTGCGCCAGCTTGAGCAAATGCCTCGAGGTAACGCTCGGGGTTTTGAACCATTAAATGCACGTCCAAAGTTAAAAGTGTACTTTTGCGACAGGCTTCCAACACGGGCAAGCCAATCGAGATATTGGGCACAAACATCCCGTCCATCACATCGAAGTGCGCCCATACTGCACCCGCTTGTTCGATAGCGCGCAGCTCCTCGCCCAAACGCGAAAAATCGCAGGCGAGCAAACTGGGTGCAATAAAAGGTGCGAGCGGCATCTAGGCGTGATTGTAACAGACTATTGTTTATCTGTGGGTTCAAATCTGGATTTGATTCTGAACTCGAGGTCAATAATCTTGTGTAAACTGGTTTTCGTGCTGCAACTGTTGCATCAACCAGTTTTAGTGAATAAAAGCCCACTGAGCCTGACCAAGCCCGCACTGCTGATGTGTTATTTGGCGCTTAGGCAGGACTGGGTTGTGCGCTCGAGTCTGGCGTTGCTGTTG
>JBKBVO010000078.1:0-10974 GCA_046289535.1 Deinococcales bacterium
AAGACAATGCGATCTTGGCTGCGGTGCGCTCCGCGCCACTTGAGTTCGTAACCCACAAGACGCACCTCGAGAATACGAACGGTATAAACACCATCGGCATAACTGACATCGGGAGTGCCCGCCAAAGAAAAGCCAGCGTCGGTATAAGCCTGCGAAATGGCGGGGTAGTCTATCTCGCGGGCAATCTGCGCGTTGTAGGTATCGCCTAAGCGTTGCGAGACCAAACGGCGCAGGCGGTCCGTAGGCAGGGCGGTATTCCCTAAAATACGAATGGTCTGAATCGGACCCGCAGGGGCATCTACGATGACAAAAGTTACAAGTACTGCACCCTCGCCCGATGGCTCGAGCTGAATCTCGACCTGCTTATCGCGTCCACGCGCCAGCCCTCTGGTTTCGCGGATGAGGGTTTGGTAATTAAAGTAATCGCCCGGCTTTTGGCTGAGTGTAGCAGGATCGATACCAAGGGCAGTGGCATCTATGGCGGCGATGCGCACTTCTTCGATTTGAATAGTCAAAATGCCATCCTCGAGCGCGGTACGCTCGACACTCGGACCAGAGCCAACATAACCCCGCGCGGTGTTCGCGCCGTAGCCTTTTTTGATGTACAAATCGCGCACGCCGCGCAAACCCGCCAAGTAGGTGCGAATCTCGAATTTTCCAGAACTGATCAGTGGCTGAAACAGAGTCTGTATTTCGCCTGCTGGAACAAGGCTTGCTCCGACTACTTTAACTTCACGCACGGCAGCACTTTCGTTGATTGTAAAGGTAACCGTGATTTTATTCCCCACTGGTTTTGACTGTTCCACTTTGACTTCGGGGGTAAAAGGAAAGGCGCTTCCTTGGCGGTACGCCTGACCTAAGCCCTGACGCGCTTCCTCGAGACGGGTGTTGCTGACCATTACATCAGGAGCAACATTGTAAAATTGGGCTAGAAAACGCAGAATTTCTGGTGCAACGCTTGCATCAATGCCCCTGACCTCCACTTTTCCGATCATGGGGTTAGGCGTGACCGTAATTCTTAAAATGTTGCGCCCACCCTCGACAACCAATACAGCTTTAGTGCTGTTGGCAATAAAAAATCCTGTGAGTTCCACTTGCCCAGGGATTTCAGATAAACGCACACTTTCGACGGGGTCGCCAACCGAAGCGCTGATTGAAACTTTAATCAGCCCTACCAAGGATTCGTCGAGTGTACCAGTGGTCGAGACCACCACCACATCGTCGAGCTGACCCTGAGGGGTGCCTTGGGCAAATCCCACTACACTTAACCAACATAACACCACCACTAACCCCTGAATCAATCGCATTTATTCTATCCTCCGTGTTCCTGCTCGAGTCTGGCGCGTTTTTTGTTGGGGCGCGTGAAGCCCACGTGAGAAGCGCTTAAATCAACTCGAGATTGTCTGACACAATAAAACAGCCGCAAGTCTACCCGAGTCACTTTATATTCGGGTGTGCAAATGCCCCAAACAATGGGCTAACATGGAGCCGATGAGCCAAACTCTTTCAATTGATGAACGAATCGGTAGTATTGTGAGCACGTGGCGCACATACGATCAACGAAGCCCAGATTTGGCAATTGTGCTGGGTAGCGGTCTAGGACCGCTCGCCGATTCACTCGAGAACGCTGTAGTGGTCAGATACAGCGATTTGCCCGGTTTTCCGCTTTCGACTGCACCAGGGCACGCAGGCAGAGCTGTCATGGGTGAACTCGAGGGTAAACGGATTTTGGCATTCCAAGGCAGGGTGCATTTGTACGAGGGCTACAGTGCACAAGAAGCAGCTATTCCAGTGCGTTTTGCGCATGCACTGGGGGCAAAAAGTCTGATTCTAACCAATGCTTGTGGCGGCTTAAACCCCGCTTGGCGGGCGGGCGATATTATGCTGCAAACCGATTACATCAATTTTACTGGAGTCAATCCGTTAATTGGACACAACAACCCTGCTTTGGGTGAGCGCTTTGTACCGATGCTCGATGCCTACGACCCCGAGTACCGTCAGATGGCTAAGGCTGCGGCTCGAGCTACAGATTTAGAGTTGCGCGAGGGTACATACCTCGCAATTTCTGGACCAACCTACGCACCTCGAGCAGAATTGCGCATGTTCAGGGCGTGGGGTGCAGACGCTATCGGTATGAGTACAGTGCTCGAGCTGATTGTGGCGCGTTACTTCAAGATGCGGGTTTTGGGTTTGAGCAGCGTGACCGACATGGCAGTGGCAGACCGCGAAGACCACTCTGGCACAAGCGAAGAAGCCGTGATTGAAAGCGCCAAGCAGACTGCGCCAAGGTTCTTAAAATTAGTTCGGGCAATTTTAAGGCAAATGTAGTGCTTTCTCGAGGCAGATGTCATGCTCCCAGACGTGTTAAACCGCATCGAAAAAGCCGCCAAGGCTGCCGCGCGCAACCCGAGCGAAATCAAGCTTGTGGCAGTCACGAAAACCCACAATCTCGAGCGCATCAAAAGCGCCATTTTGGCATATGGTCACAATGTTGTTGGTGAAAATCGCATCCAAGAGGCGCTGCCCAAACTCGAGGCGCTACCGCAACTCGAGTGGCATTTAATCGGACACCTGCAAAGCAACAAAGTCAAGTTTTGCCAGGGATTTACCTTGATTCACAGCATTGACTCGAGCAAGCTGCTCGCCGAGTTACACAAACGCGCCCAAAGCTGGCAACGCACACCCGAGTTGCTGCTCGAGGTGAACAATGGTTTTGAAGCGCAAAAACACGGTGTACAAGAACAAGAATTGCCCGAGCTGTTGGCACTGGCACAAGACCTTGGTCTCGGTGTGCGCGGTCTGATGACGGTCGCCCCGCAAGACCCACAGCAAGCCAAAGCCACCTTTGCGATGTTGGCAAAACTGCGCGACCGCTACCAGCTCGAGCACTTGAGCATGGGTATGTCCGACGACCTCGAGTTTGCTATAGAGGCTGGCGCGACGATTGTGCGGGTGGGGCGGGCTTGCTTTTCCTAGAACTTCCCTTGTCGTTTGCGTTGTTCTCGAGTAAAGTGGGCGTGGGAACCCATGAAGCACACTCCGCTCGATGTCCGTCACCAAGAATTCGCCAGTGCCCTGTCTGGTTATGCCAAAAAGGACGTGCGCGAGTTTCTCTTAAGCGTTGCAGATGACCTCGAGGAGTACGAGCGCACAGTGCGCGCTGCTCAAGAGCGTATCACCCTGCTCGAGTCGCAAATTAATGAATTGCGCCAAGGCGAGGAGACCTTGAAGCGTGCGGTGGTTTCTGCCGAGCGAATTGCCAACGAAATGAAACTCAATGCCGAACGCGAAGCCAGCCTCAAAATCAAAAATGCCGAGCATCAAGCGCTCACCTTGGTGCAGGAAGCCGAAAACCAAAAAGAGCAACTGCTGCGCGAAGCCCTCAGCAAGGCGCGCGATATTCGCGTGGAAATGGAGCGCTTGCGCGCGCAGCGCTCGATGTTCGCCTCACAATTTAAGGCGCTGCTGCAAAGCTATTTGGACAACATTGACCAGCACGAAGGCAAAAACCTAAGTTAGACCCGCGCCACTTTATTGCTTTTTGGCGACCAGCAAAAAGCGCGGGCTTTGTGCTGTGAATTCTGTGCCCGCACTCGAGACGATTTTTTCGATGCCAAAGCCAGCCTCGTGCAACAGGCGCTCGAGTTCGGTGCAGCTGTAGATGCGCACATCGAGTGGGTGTTCTTCGCAGTTTTTACCGACATACATGCGCTTGATGCCCTGTATTCTGCCTGTGCTTGGCACAAAATGGCTCTGTGTTTCGTGCCACGCGTGTGTTTGGCGCAGCTGTCGGTACAGCCGCCCCAAGCGTTTGCGCCATGCCAAAAGCCGACCAAACACAGGGTGTTGCTCGAGCAATTTGCGGTGTACCAGCGCGAATGGGTTGTAGGAATCAAGCAACAAGCGCCCGCCGGGTTTGAGCGCTCGGTAAACACCGCGCAAAATGGCAAGGTGCGTGGTGTCGTCCCAGTAGAACATCGAGTGAAACAGGCTCAAGACCACATCGAACTGCTCGGTGTACTCGAGTTGCAGCATATCGCCGACAACAAATTGGGCGCTACTGCTTTGGGCATCTCTTCGCGCTTGTTCGATTGCCGCCCGATTGAAATCCAGCCCCAAAATGTGTGAGAAACCTTGTCTTGCTAATTCGATACTATGCCGTCCATGCCCACACGCCAAATCCAAAATCTGCTGGTTCGCTTCTAATCCGAGCACCCGTACCAGCACAGCACACTCTTTCTTGGTCAGCGCTTGGGATAACGCCAAACCTTCGGTAGCGACATAGCTTTGATTAAAGAGCGTTTTGGTCCAGTCACTCATGATGTTATCCAAAAAAGGCGGCTAGCCATTGTTGGCTAGCCGCCTTCTGCCTTAGATGCTGATTCCGACGACCGCAATGTATTGTTCATGTTGCTCGAGTTTGGGTGCTTGGTATTCGGCACGTGTCTGGTTTTCCTTTGTCTCCATGATTCTCCCCTTTTTTCAGGTGCAAAAAAGTGTGTCAGCGTTTTGGTTATTGCCCGATACGCACGGTAGAAAAATCAGAACCAGTCGTACCAGCAAGCACGTATCTGCCAAGTGAGTCGATGCTCAAGCCAGCGAGTTGATCGGTGCTACTTTGCAGTACATCAACAACCAGTTTACCACTGGTGCCAAAGCTGGTATCGAGTGTGCCGGTGGCACTCACTCGAGCCACGGCAAAATTGGGATTGCTACCGCTGATATCCCCCGCAACAACGATATTTGTCCCCTGTAGCACAGCAGCTCGAGCTGTATCTTGCAGGGTGCCAAAATCGATTGCAAGCACAGGACCATCGGAAAAGCCATCAGATGCACGTGGCTCCAAGAGGAAATCACCATTGATGCGCAAGGGGTGTTATGTCGCTTACTGTGGTGTTACGCCGATTGCCTGGGGTTCGACATACGGCAAAAGCAGTTCTTCAAAGCTGAGTGTATTGGCGTGGGCAATTTGCTTTTGATCGAGCTTAGGCTCGAGCGCTTGGCGCACTTGCTCGAGTTCGCTGCGTTGCAACGGATTGGCTTGGTGTTGTAAGCCAAGCGTTGCCAAGCCGTAAGCGAGGCTTTGACTGCCGTGTGCCCACTCGAGGTCATTTTCGCGCCGCGCGATATCGGCAAGGTGCGATAGCGCCAGCGTCTCGCCAAAGTGGTCGCCAATATCGGCTGCAATTTTGTAGCTCGCCTCGAGCAGCTCGCGTGCCGCTTCGAGTTGCCCGAGATGTTTGCGCGCATCGCCTAAGTTGAGCAGGGCGGTAAACATGGCTCGGGGTGCATTTTTGCGCCGGCGCAGCTCGAGGCTCTCGAGGTGGTAGTGCACGGCAGCTTGGGCATTGCCACTGTTGAGGCTGAGCAAACCCAAGGAATTCAAAGTGCGTGCCGTGGCGGCAGCATCGTCTTGTTGGCGCATCATTTGCAAGGCAAGCGTGAAATTTTTTTCGGCACCAACGAAATCGCCGACACCTTCATCCACATTTCCAAGCTGATACAAACACAGCGCTTCGCCCGCTTGGTCGCCAAGATTCGCACCCGCAAGTGCCAAAGCGGCTTCGCGCTCAAACCCGCCCGCGCACACCGCGAGCGCCAAAAATTTGGCTTTGAGGTTTGGGTTCAGTCGCTTTACAGAAGTGTGCAGCACTGTTTTCCACTCGAGCAAACCCAGATTGTTTTGCAACTCCTGAGCGAGCTCTTGTAAATCCAGCGTGCTCACCCACGCAGCCGCAAGCGCGAGCGCGAGCGGTATACCCTCGAGCAGTGATGTAATTTTTTCGATTGTGCGCTGTTGTGGCAAAAGCCTTGCATTGTGGCGCATCGCGCGTTCCAAAAAGAGTGCGGTGGCGCTTTTTTGGTCAAGCCCAGCCAAGCGGTAAACTCGCTCGAGTGGCAGATTCAGGGCTTCGCGCGAGGTCACGAGCAAGCGCACCCCGACCTCGAGCAATTGACAGACCAAATCCGTGTGCGGCAGGAGCTGTTCATAGTTATCGAGCAGCAGTATTTGCGGCTTGGCTGCAAGGCGAGCAAGCAGTTGTTGGCGCGTATCTTGGTGTGCTGCAAAGAGAATCCCAAGCGCATCGGCAACGCACCCCAAGAGTGCCGCTTCGTCTTGTGCATGCTCGAGTCGCACCATGACTGCGTCGGGACAAAGCTCTTGGGCAAAACGGGTCTTGCCCACGCCCCCTGCACCGACAATCGAAAGCAGGCGGGTTTCAGGTTGTACGAGCCAAGCGCGCAGCAACTCGAGTTCTTGTGCCCTGCCAAAAAAACGCGCTTTGGGGGCTGGCAAGCGCGGCGGCTCGAGCATCCTCACTTCGCGCTCGGGCTGTAATGCTGCGAGCAACTCGAGCGTACGCTGGGCTGGCAAAAGCCCCACTTCCCTTTGCAAGACCGACTCAAAGTTGTGAAACGCTGCTATTCCGCGCCCGAAAAGCGCGTTTTGTCGGCTTATCTCGAGCAGCAGTTGCAACGCATCTTCGGCGAGTGGCTCGAACTCCAAAACCCGCTCGAGCAGCGCTATGGCTTCATCGGCTTGACCGCGCATCAGATGAGTGTCCGCCACCTCGAGCGCCAGGGTGCGCCAAGCCTGCAAGATTTTTTGCTGTTCAAGCTCGAGCCACTCCATAAAAGGCGGGCAGTCTCTCAGCACAAAAGTCGGCAGCAGTTGTGGGGTACAGTGCAGCGCGGCGTGGTTGCGGGTCTCAAGCAAGCGCCAAAATTCGTGCACATCGCTCGTACCGCTAAAGCTCAACTGCTCGTTGCCATTGCTGCTCGAGCGCACAATCGCTTGTGCGTAGGGCAGTTGTGCGCTGCGATGCAGCAATTGGCGCAGGTTGCGCCGCGCTTCAAATTCACTGCTTTCGCGCCACAACAAATCGCACAGCTGCTGGCGCGAAACGGCTCGAGGCTGCAGTGCCAAGTACACCAACAGCGCACCGCGCTTGTCGCTTGGTATCGCGTACTGGCGCGCGCCGACATGCACTGAACAAGCAGCAAGCAACTTGAGCTCCATGGACTCGAGTATACAGAAATCACCGCTGCATGCGGGTGTGCAGCCTTACTCGTCGCTTCTCTTGCTCGTTACTTCTGCACTTTGGGTTTGGCGCGGCGCAGCCCCGTGATAAACCCGAGCAACCAACCGAGCGCGAAGGGAATCATCAGCAGCAACACAAGCGATCCAACCGTGACCGAATTGCCAAAAAAACTAAAGTACAAATTCCAAGTAAAAAATAACACAACCGCCAAAACAGCAACAAACACGAGACCAGACAAAATCGCTTTCATGGTCTTAGTATACGACTAAATCCGCTCGAAAGTTGCCATACTTTAGTCATGCACATCAGCGAATTGTCTTTGCAAGCGCCTGCAGCTCGAGAAAAGGCTGCCACTCTTTTGTGGTGCGGTGGTCAAACCCGAGCAAATGCGCAAAGCCGTGCGCCGCCAGCACAATCACCTCGGTTTCGAGGTCGTGTTTGTGGTCCTGGGCTTGTTTTTGTGCGGTCTCGAGGCTAATAAAAATATCGCCCAGCACAGGTGGCATAAAAGAGTCGCCCGGTTCCCATTGTGGAAAAGTCAAAACATCTGTAGTGGTATCCTCGCCCCAGAATTCGAGCTTGAGGGCGCGCAAACGAGCGTCGTTGCTGAGAATCACACAGACCAGACTCGAGACACCGTGTTGCTTACAAAGTGCAGCCAGCACCCGCCGCAGACGCGGACGGATGCCTTTGGGAACTTTAACCTCAGCGATAATCTCGAGCATCAGTTTGCCAAGACTCGCGCTTCGGGACGGTAGTAGATAAAGTTAATCGGCAAAAATGAGCCACTTGCCGGCACAATCTCGAGTTCGATGCGCTCCTGGTCGGTGCTGCGGTACACCACAACCGGCAAATCGTTGCGGTAGAGCGTGCCGCTATCGGGCAAAGCAGTATAAACCCCGTTGATTTTCATCGCGCCCGCATACGGTCCGCCGCGCGGCACGAGCGCACCAACCGTACCACGCGCATTCTCGAGGGTTATCAGATAGGTCGCACCAAAGTTTCCCTTGAGGTTCATTTGTTCACCGGCGAGTGCATCGCGTCCAATCAGGCTCGGGTCGTAATTGCCATCGCCGACAATCTGGCGTATCGCGCCATTCTGGGGAATCTGAGCAAGGTCAATACTGATACGCCGTATCGCCCCATAAAACGTGCCGCGTTGATGCACCCCATCTCGAGGCAAGACCGGCAGGCTGCGCAGCGCACTGAGCAGCAACTCACTTGCAAGGTTAGAAAGACTTGGTGTAATCAGCGCTTCCTCCAAGAAATACACCGACACCTGCACACGTCCATTGGTCTCGAGGTCAAACATCAGGTTTAAGCCTTCACCCGAATCAAGCGGGTTCGAGAGGTACACTGGCACACCGCGGCTTGGTTCAATAGTGATTGTCTCCAAGCCACTCGAGGTCAAAAAATCGAGCAGGCTGGCGCGTCCGAGTGTGGCGACAACGGCAGTTGCACTGGTCGCGCCGAAACGCGAAACCTTGAGCGAGACAGGAGTCGGCTCGAGATTGCTCGCCCACACCAGCAGGCGCCCCGAGCTTGCCATGCCGTTGGTGTGATACGCCATCAGACGCGCTGTACCACCGACCACTTCCTCGTAGAGCAGTCCCGAGCGGTCTGGATTTTCGGGGGAGTCGGAAAAGATAAGCGGCACAGCTTCATCTTCGCGACGGATTTGCGCTTGTGGGTAACTTAAAATCTCTGTATCACTAAAGGTGCGCCCGACAGGAACAAAGCGCAACCCAAATTCCCTTGGGGTATACAAAACCTCGTTGGTTACGCGGATATTCACCACATACGGCTCAGATACCAAGCCGTTTCGGTTGGTCACGACCAGCGCAATACTCTTCAAGCCCGACGTGAAGTACGCATCCTCGCGCCCCGAAAAACGCTCCAGCGTGATTGGGATACCGGTGGGGTCATAACTATACTTGATGATTCTGACCGGTTCGCCGATTTTGTATTCTTTTTTATCGGTCGCAAAGCGCGCTACCGGCAGGTTGGCATCCGGATTTACATCCCTCGAGATGGTGATGGTAATCAGGCGCTGCACCATATCAAAGACTACAGTTGCATTGAGTGCCTGATCCAAAATTCGCGCGACCACAAATAAGCTGCCATCTAAAGTTGTTGCCACTTCGGCGAGTGGTACCTGCCGACCGTTAAGCCTTGCCAAGCGCAGGTTTGGGTATAACTCGAGCTTGCCAAAACGCAAGCCGTCGGGTACCTCGCGCACTGTCTCGAGCGGTACACCCAGCACCCGCGAGAGTTCGCGCAGTGGCAGTACGGTTCGCCCATCTACAGTGCGTGCCGAAGTGCTAAACTGCACGCGCATACCGTTCAAAAACCCAAAGTTTGTCTCGAGCGGCCAAACCAACTGCCGGGTCACAATACGTGTAGTGGGACGACTAGGCTGATTGGTCTGTGCAAGTGCAAAAGCGCTTAAAAATAACAAAATGGCAAATGCGCCACGCATTACGACAAAAAACTTCACATCCCCAAGCCTAACAAATTTTTGATGGGAAAAACCACATTTACAGTGTGCTGACATTGGCAATTATTTTTTGTGCCTCAAACAAACTTATGCGACTTCGGGTTTTTTAGCGGTTCTCATCAAACTTGCCACCACACAGATGACCAGAATACTCACGATCACACCAAGTGACACAGCAGTCGGGATTTTAATGCTTTCGCCTAAAATCCACTTCGAGACATCGGGCATGAGGAGTTTTACACCGACAAAGCTGAGAATCACAGCCAAACCAGTCTTTAAGTACACAAAGCGGTCAACGATATCCGCAAGCAAAAAGTACATGCTCCGCAAACCTAAAATTGCCATGACATTGCTGGTGAATACAATGAATGGGTCTTGGGTAATCGCAAAGATGGCAGGAATGCTGTCCACAGCAAAAATCAGGTCAGTAAACTCAATGAACACCAACACCAAAAAGAGCGGCGTTGCCATGCGCACGCCATTTTGCGTTGTAAAAAACTTTTGACCATCGTATTGGTCAGAAATCTTCAAAAAACGCTTGGCAAGCCTAACAGCTGGGTTTTTATCTATGTCGGGGTGCGCCTCGGATTCCTTTTGGGTCAGCATTTTGATGCCCGTATAAAGCAAAAACACCCCAAAAATAATCAAAATCCAGTGAAACTCTTTAATCAGGGCACTGCCTAAACCAATCATCGCACCGCGCATGAAAAGTGCGCCCAAAATGCCCCAAAATAGCACGCGGTGGCGGTACTGCGCTGGCACATTAAAGTAGCCAAAAACCAACACAAACACAAAGATATTATCCACCGCCAAGCTATACTCGACCACGTAGCCTGTGAGCCACTCAAAGCCTTTTTGTTGTCCCTGCCAAACAAAGATAACTGTCGCGAATGCCAAGCCCAAGCTCACCCAGACCGCTGTCCAAATACCTGCTTCTTTGACGGAAACCACACGGGCTTTGCGATTGAAAACCCCTAAATCGAGCGCCAAAACCCCTAAAACACCCGCCAAAAAAGCCACCCAAACCCACAAAGGCACAACGATGTTCGCAACCGCATTGTCCATAGCACACCTCTCGTGATACAGAGTCTTGCGCTTTGCTGTGCGGTCCGGAGCCTCCTCAAGAATAAAGGCTCGTACTGACGAACACGCACACCCCGAGACTCGAGGCGGCTACTCCCTCTTCAACCGCGCCATTGTCCACTATTGACAATAATTTGCAGCGAACAAACGAACATTCGCAAATAAACACAAAAAAATGCGTCTATAACAAATTAAATAATGACTATCTAGCAAATTGCCTTTTGCTACACAAATCGGATTTATGTTGTCTAGCTGGAGGCAAATAATTTTTTTTCAGCTTGATGTTTTCTTCCACGCATCCCGAGCGCCACGAAAGTAGGCTTCCTCAAAAGCAAAATCGGCTCGAGACCC
>JBKBVO010000079.1:0-9307 GCA_046289535.1 Deinococcales bacterium
GTACCGATGACCGAATTATTTTTACTTCCGATCGTCCGCGCGATAACTCGAGCCACCTTTATCCGCAACGCGATGAATACGAATCCACACCTACAGTTACAGGAATCTGGAGTCTCGACCCAAAGTCGAGTGACCTCAAGCTGCTGAATCATGCACCAAGTGGTAACTTTAGCCCAAGTATAGATAGCTTTGGGCGTTTAATTTTTGTCCAGTGGGATCACTTAAAGCGCGATCAGCAAGCCGATGCGGACAAATACAACAATGGCGAAAATGGCAGTTTTAATTTTGCTAGCGAAGCAGCAAACGCGCCGCGACTGAATTCCCGAGCTGAAATTTTCCCCGAGCCTCGAGTGCCACAAGAACTAAGCGGGACAAACCTAAACGCTCACGACTTTAATCAGTTTTTCCCTTGGATGATCCTCGAGGATGGTACAGAGGGGGAGACCCTCAACCACGCGGGGCGGCACGAACTGATGAGCGGAGACGGGCGCGGCTATATTGAACCAAGTCTGACCGATGACCCAGCACTCGAGACTTTTCTTAAGGACAATACCCTTAGTCAAAATAAAAATTATCTCGAGAATATGCTGCAATTGCGCGAAGACCCCAATGCCAGAGGCTATTATTTTGGTACCAATGCGCTCGAGTTTGGCACACATGCAAGTGGACAATTGGTGCGCCTGAAAGGTGCGCCCAGTGTCCCAGTGACGCAAATGACCATCGAGAACATCACCCATCCCAGTACAGCCGCGCCTCGAGCAGAAGACGCGCCTGCTAACACCAATCAATCTGGCATGTATCGCGACCCGTTACCGCTTTTCGGTGGAAAAATCATTGCAGTCCACACCAGCGAGACTCGAGCCGAGAAAGTTGGAAATAGCCTTACCGCTTCGCGCTATGCTTTTCGCTTGCAAAGCCTCAAAACAAATTCTGCAGGTATTTATATTCCAGACGCCCCACTCACATCGGGCATTAAAAAATCACTCGAGTTTTGGAGTCCAGATGTCAAGGTTACTTTTTCGGGCAATTTGTGGGAATTACAGCCCGTAGAAGTGCGTGCACGAACTCGTCCAGCACGACTAACGCAGCCTTTACCGAGTCCAGAAGCATCTGTGTTTCAAAAAGCGGGTGTGAACGAAACTGCGTTTCGCAATTATCTGAGAGCCAATAATCTAGCCTTGGCGGTGATTCGCAATGCCACAACACGCGATGTAGCTGATAAGCAACAACCATTTAATCTGCGTGTTCCAAATGGCGTTGAAACCAAAACTGCGAATGGCAAAATCTATGATATTCGCGCCCTACAGGTGCTACAAGCCGACCTCATTCGCGGCTATGGCGGCACAGCGAACTCACAGGCAGGCAGGCGCGTTTTGCCGCAGCTTTTGCGTGATACAAAAGCGGTTGCTGGTAACTCGAGTTTCGCCAACTTCACTCCGAGCACAAGTAGTTTGACTGTTGCAAGCGATGGCAGTGTTGCAGGTTTTGTGCCAACGCGTCGGGCTTTGACTTGGCAACTGGTGAGTCCAAATAACACGCCTGTGGTACGTGAACGTTATTGGGTGACTTTTCAGCCCGGAGAGGTTCGGGTTTGTGGGTCTTGTCATGGATTAAACGAAAAAGATCAAGCAGGAAACCCCGAACCTAAAAACGAGCCAAAAGCCCTGCTCGAGCTGTTACAAAAGTGGAAAGCGGCAAATCCTTGACCAAGTTTTGTTGAATGTGCCTTTGGCTCGAGAATCCAGTATAGCGTAAAATTCCCCATGCAAACCCACCACCTCGAGATAAATGCTCCAGCATTTGTGACCAACCCCTATCCAGAACTTGCCGCGTTGCGCCAAGACAAGCCTATTTTTTACGATGAGCAGTGGAAAAAAGTGTTTTTTTTGCGGTATGAGGATATTGCTGGCTTGCTGCGCGATAAACGCCTTGGGCGAAGTATTTTCCATGTTTTATCTCGAGACGAACTGGGTTTTCCCCCTGCAGACCCACGCTTAACTGCATTCGACGAATTCCAGCGCCATCATATCCTCGATATGGAGCCGCCCGCACACACGCGTATTCGTAGCTTGGTGCAAAAAGCCTTTACCCCATCTCGAGTTGAGCATTTGCGCGACCGCGTCCGTCAACTTGTCGCGCGGGGTCTCGAGTCACTGCCTGCCCAATTCGATGCAGTCAAAGACTTTGCTGAGCCGCTACCCGTTACGGTTATTGCCGAACTGCTTGGGGTGCCCGAAACAGACCGTCACCGCCTGCGCCCATGGAGCGCGGCGATTGTCAAACTTTACGAGTTGGGCTATTCCGATGCCCAAGCCGAAGCGGGCAACACGGCGGTGCTCGAGTTCAGCGATTATGTGCAACACCTCGCGCAAAAGCGCCGTTTTGAACCTCAAGACGATTTGATTAGCGCGCTTGTACAAGTCGAGGAAGCCGGCGAAAAACTCTCGAATGCCGAATTGGTCGCCAATTGTATTCTGTTTTTGAATGCGGGGCACGAGGCGACGGTCAATGGTTTGACTGGTGCTTTGCTCGCCTTGGAGCGTCATCCTCGAGCCAGAGCGGAATTGGTCAAAGCGACAGAGCAAGCCGATACCGCGCGCATTTGGCATACAGCAATTGAAGAACTCTTGCGTTTTGATACGCCCCTGCCGATGTTCGAGCGCTGGGTGCTCGAGGATTTTGAATTCGCCGGTGTACAACTGCAAAAAGGAATGGAGCTGGGTTTGCTCTACGCATCGGGCAACCGCGATGCGGCAAAATTTGACCACCCCGACGAACTGCTGCTGACTCGAGACCCCAATCCACATTTGACTTTTGGCTTGGGTACGCACTACTGCATTGGTGCACCCTTGGCGCGGCTCGAACTGAGTGTAGCCTTGCGTGGATTTTTGCAACAATTCCCTAATTATCACATTCCCGAGCAGCCGCTCGAGTACGGCGGCTTCGTGATTCGCGGACTGACGCGGCTCGAGCTTTGCACGACGCGGTAACCAATTTTACGCCATTGTGATTATGGCGCTGTGTTTGGCTGTCTGGTATTCTCTGCGCCATGCAACCACGTCCCATATCTCTTAAAACCGCTCCCGAGTCCGAATTGCGCTTGCTGCACGAATTTTGGAATGCACGCTTGGCGGAGATTTTCCCCGAAGACCCGCCGGTTCCTTGGCAAGAGCATCTCAAGCAGTGGCGCGAGCCTGCTGCGCATGAGGTTTCGAGCCATTTTGTACTCTTTGAGCATGACCAGCTGCTCGGTGTTGCCGATGCCTATTGGCACAGCAACGATACGGAAAATCCAGATGTCGCTTGGATTGAAGTGCTAGTTGTGCCCGAGCAGCAGCGCCGTGGCTTTGGTACAGCGTTGTGCTTGGCACTTTTTGAAGAAATTTTTGCATTGGGGCGCAAAAAGCTTTTTGCTCGTACAACCAGCTTGCGCCCTGGTGGGAAGCCGTTTTTAGAATTGCTCGGTGCAAAATTTGGACAAGAAGAGCGTATCAATCAGTTGCTGGTTGCCGAACTGAACCGCACCTACCTCAGGAGGTCGCTCGAGAATGCACCCACAGACTTGTACGAACTGGTGTGGTACGAGGATGAGCTGCCAACAGACCGAGATGAGCTACAACGCCTGTGCAACACTTTTAGAATTATGAATACCGCTCCACGTGGCGAACTCGAGTTCAACGACTGGGAAAGCACCCCCGAGAGAGTGATCGAGGAGTACAAAAACATTTCCAAGCACGGCACCAAATGGATTTTATGTCTGGCGCGGCACAAACAGAGCGGACTCTATGCCGGATTTACGCAAATGGGCTGGCATCCTCACCGTCCGAAGATTGGGATGCAGTGGGGTACGGGTGTAGACCCCGCACATCGTGGTCATGGTTTAGGGGCTTGGCTCAAAGCAGCGATGCTCGAACGCCTGCTCAAGCATCGCCCTACAGTTGACCGTATCCGCACTAGCAATGCCAACAGCAACGTGCCGATGCTCAAAATCAATCATACGCTCGGTTTTAAGCCGTTTTTGGAAAATATAGAGTGGCAAATTGATACGGCAAAAGCACTCGAGATTTTGCGTGCTCGTGTCAGTGCTTCGACAAACTAAAATCGGTAGGACGCAAAAGGTGTTCCAAGCAGAGCATGTAATCTGTGCCCTGTGCTGCGTCTTCGACTAGGTCTTGCACGCTTGTATTCTCGAGCACAGCTAGAATTGCATCTCTGATGCGAATCCAGATTCTGCTTCTGGCGTGGCAGTGCGGTTCTTCGGGGCACGATTTGTGCCAATTTCTTGAGGCGCAACTGAGGGCGGCAACGGGTCCGTCTATGGCACGCAATACATCTGAAAGTGGTATTTCTTGGGCGGGTTTAGCAAGTTTGTAACCGCCACCAGCCCCTTTTTTGGTAGCAACAAGCTCGAGTGAAGATAGTGCAGCGAGTAAACGCATCAGGTATGGTTTTGGTATATGCGTTGATTCAGCGATACTATCACTATGAATCCAAGCGTTTGGGTCTTGCAAGCCCAAAAAAGCCAAAGCCTTAAAGGCGTATATATCGGTGGTCGAAAGTCGCATTTTTACAGTTTACGCTTCGATATGGCTGTTGTGCTGTGCGACTAGCTTCCATGCGCCCGCAATCTGGCTAAAAATAAAAGTACTGCGCCCAAACCATAGGCTTCTATCTTGGTCTGGATACTGGAATTCGCAAAATACCAAACAGGTGTTCTCGAGCATCAGAAAGTCGCTGTTGCGAAAGCGCAAATCGGCAAACACTGGGTTTTCAAGAATATCTTTGATGCGCTCGTGCTTGTTGCGGTGCTGTGCAACCGTACCGGTAAAGCGGAAATTTTCGGCGAGTAACTCCTCGAGGGTACTGCGGTTCTGTTCGTTCAGCGCCTTAAGAAGCGCATCAAAGGTTTCTTTTATGCTCATGCCGCCAACACTACTCTGCCGCCAACCCGAACGGCAAGTGCTGTACTATCACGCGCCACAAAACGCGCCCGAAGCTCGGATGGTTTTCCCATTTTGTAGCCTTGTGCCGCGATTCGGTCATAGATGCCACTTGGTGTGTGTGCTGCTAGGTAGCCGCAGAGGCTTGCCAAGGAAAACGAGCCTGCGTTGTCTTCTTGTAGCCCTTTATGCGGTGCAAAGAACCGATACTCGAGGTTGGCGCGGCTCGAGTTCAGTGCAGCTACAATACAGCCGTTTAGTCGGTGTTGTGCAAGCAATTTTGCCAAGGCGATAAAATTGGGCATTTTTTCGAGCCAATGTTCTTTGACTGGCACGATTAAGTTATGTTTCTCTAAAGTTCCAGCGCAAAGCATTGTTAAGCCATCCTCGAGTTGCTCGATATTGAGAGCAGCTAGCCATTCCGATTCTGTTCCATTTAATGGCAAAATATGTGTATCGGGTTGGTTTGCCCAAGCGTAATCATCTTCGAGGAGTACATTTAAGTCGCTGGCGCGCATCTGGATAGTACAAGAACGCCCAAGGTGATGTGCAACAACCAATGCTCCAGAGTCGGACTCGAGTTTTTCTTGACCTGATTTGGTGAAAAATCGCACTTTGGTGTCTGACTCGAGGAATGCGGTCATCGGAGCTTTACTTTCTCTGGCAATTTCGGGCATGACCGACTCGGGCAGGTGCTCAAGAACCCTCAAGCGTTTGCCGCCGTTGGTGCCGGCTTTGAATACATCGTAATACATCGGTTGAACCTCGTTTTGGTCTGTGTTTTGCACTGTCACCGCAAGGGGGCGAGAAGTGCGGGGTAGGGGTATGCGCCGCCTTATGTCAAATCCGCGCTCAGTGCTTTTCCACCAATCCAAACCTGAACGACCCTGTTGTCTTGTACCGTGCATTTCACCTCGAGTCTCGATGGCTGACGCATGGCATACCCTTGTGCTCCAGCAAAACGCCTTGCGCCATTGTCAAAAAACTGATGCGCTGCCAAATATGCTGCTAGCGCCGCGTGGGCATTTGCCGTGGCGGCATTCTCGAGTACATGACTACCTTGCAACGAAAAGTGTCTCGAGTCGGTGAAGCACCCGCCACGCCCAGGAAAAGTGGTCAGGACAATTCCTGTTGTATTGGCTTGCTGGCAGACTGCGCGGATTGCGCCTGGATTTGGTTCTGCGGCATCGAGTAGCATGGTGCTTGGTACAGCGCAAACAAGTTTGGTGCGCCCTACACCCGCCGCAAAGATGCCTAAGTCTTCGTGTAAATCTTCTGGCTCGAGACCGAGTGCTTGGGCTACTTCAATAGCTTCAAGGTCCACATTCCAAGCCGTTGGGTCTGGGTACTCGAGCCATGCAGTGTTGTTCTCGATGTACGCGTTTTGAATTCCAAGTGGTGTTTCGAGTTCAAAGGGTTCGGTTGGAATTGTCCAGCCGTTTAATCCACCTCTGTTCTCGAGTGCTAAAAGTGCAGCCACAGTGCCATGTCCACAAATGTTTTCTTCGCAGTGCGGAGTGAAAAATCGCAGGCGCAAGGGCAGGGGAGACTCGGCAGCAAAAAGCCTATCGCTGATGCCAACAAAGACAGTAGCGGGAGCGCCTAGCGATACGGCGAGGTCTTGCATTTTGGTTTTGGACTCAAGGCTTAGCCCAAAGACGACCGCGGCGCGGTTGCCACCTTTGCCGTTTGTCGTGTAGGCACTGTAGTCATAAATCTCGAGACTCATGAATTGCGCGCCTTAAAGTCTGAATAGCCAAATTCGCGCACCACGTCAAAACTGCCGTTTTCGCGCAAAATCCCGATACTGGGGTGCTTGACCCCGTTAAACATTGTTGTCTTGACAATCGTGTAGTGAATCATGTCGTCAAACACAACTCGAGTGCCTAGCTCGAGCGGCTTTTCAAAGCTGTAATCGCCAATCACGTCGCCAGCTAGACAAGTCGTGCCACCTAAACGGTAAGTGTGCGCCAACACCCCCGCCTCGGCTGCGCCTAAAACCTCGGGGCGGTAGGGCATCTCGAGACAATCTGGCATGTGCGCCGAAACCGAAATATCCAAAATCCCAATTGGCATTCCGTTGTGCAGCGTATCCACCACGCTCGAGACCAGCCAGCCCGTCTGCCAGCCGACTGCTTCGCCTGGCTCGAGGATGACTTCCACACCCCATTTTTCCCGAAAGCGCTTGACTACAGCAATCAAGCTCTCAACATCGTAACCCGCCTTGGTGATATGGTGCCCGCCGCCAAAATTGACCCATTTCATGCGCGGCAAAAACTCGCCGAAATTCCTTTCAATCACCGCAATCGTGCGCTCGAGCGTATCCGCGCCCTTGCCGCAGAGCGAGTGAAAATGCAAACCCTCGAGTCCCTCGAGCAATTCTGGTTTGAATTCGGCTTTGGTTACGCCAAGTCTCGAGAATGGCACGCAGGGGTCGTAAAGTGGGGTTTCGACTTCGGAATACTCTGGATTGATGCGAATACCACAACTGACTTTACGGCTCGAATTCTGCACCATCGGTTTAAAGCGCTGCCATTGTGAAAAGCTGTTAAATGACAGGTGGTCTGCAATCTCGAGAATTTCTTGCATATCGGGTTCGGTGAAGGCGGGCGAATACACGTGTACCTCACCACCAAATTCTTCGTGCCCGAGCTTGGCTTCGTATAAACCCGAGGCGGTTGTGCCATGCAGGTATTGCTTGATGATGTCAAAACTCGCCCAGAGCGAATACCCCTTGAGTGCGCAGATGATTTTTGCGCCGGATTGCTGCTGCACTTGATCCAGAATTTCCATATTGCGGCGCAGGCGCGCTTCGTCGAGCACGTAACATGGACTGGGGAATGCAGCAAAATCTATTGCGGAGACTGGTTTGGGAGAGGCTCTTGGTTTCATAGACTCGAGTATCGCAAATTGGGCAACTAGAGACAAGGTAAGATACCCACCATGCTCGAGTTGATTTTGCAGCCCTAATTGACTGTTTTAACTCGTTTGTTCACAAAGTCCATGAGCACATACTGCCCAATGTTGAATGGCGTGGTGAAGTACGCTTTGCCGTGGGTCATTTCTGAAACTTTTTTGACAAAGGCAATCAGGTCTGGGTCTCGAGCGAGCATGAAGGTGTTTATCTGTATGCCTTGCCTGCGGCATTGTGCGACTTCGCGGATAGTTTCAGAGAGTACAAAGGGGTCTAAACCCCACGCGTTTTTGTAGATTCTGCCATCTGGCAAAGTGAGCGCCGAAGGCTTTCCATCGGTGATCATCACGATTTGCTTCATGTCTTTGTTTTCGCGCTTTAGGAGCTGCTGTGCGAGGCGCAAGCCTCCTGCGGTGTTGGTGTGGTACGGACCAACCTGCACCTGCGCGAGCTTCTCGAGTGGCACTTGTTCTGCGGAATCATGAAACAACACAAACTTGATCGTGTCGCCAGTGTATTGGTGACGAATCATGTGTGCCAGTGCGAGTGCGACCTGTTTTGCGGGCGTAAAACGGTCTTCGCCATATAAAATCATGCTGTGCGAGCAGTCGAGCATCACTACAGTGGCAGCACTGGACTGGTATTCGGATTGGCGAATCACGAGGTCGGATTCAGAAATGTTCTCTAAACCCTTGCTGACGAAGTTTTTCATCGTGCTTGTGACATCGAGGTTGAGCGTGTCACCGAACTCGTAGTCTTTGAGGTCGCCAGTCATTTCCACGCCGCTTGAGTATTCGCGGGTATCGTGCCGCCCTGCGCTGGATTTACCCAAGCCACCCAAAATGTCGCGCAGGGTTTTGTAACCCATAAAGTCTATGGATTTTTGGGTTAACTCAAAGCGTGCATCGCCCGAGTTACCCACACCACCTTCACCTTGTGGGACGGCGCTTTCTCGAGATGGATCGTCAACACGAATCATGCCTTCGTCTTGTAGGCGCTGAATCATTTTGTTGATTTCTTGGCTCAAGCGGGTTTGCGAAAAATCCTTGCTGCTTTGGGCTTCACGCAGCATGTCTTCGGGAATCAGGTCGCGCTCGAGCAGCGCTTGCAGAATTGCTTCGCGCAGCTCTTCCATGCTCGAGCCGGCGTTGGGGTCGGGGTCGTAGGGATTATTGAAAGCAGAGCCAATGATCGAATCCCGAATCATGTCCATCAGGCTGCCTGTGTCGATGTCGTCGAGTGTGGATTCGTATTTAGAATAACGGGTTGAGCGGGTTATGGTAAGCATGAATAGACCCTTTCATATTGTTTAGTTCCAGCTCCGCCCACGCCCTCGTGTCTGCTCTGGCTCGGCTGCCAGATAGCCCATTTCCTCCGAACGTGAGATTTTCTTTTTGCCATACAAGCCTTCCAAAATGAATTCCGCCGCCGCCACGGTGTGTGCATCGGTTGA
>JBKBVO010000079.1:9317-10937 GCA_046289535.1 Deinococcales bacterium
CCTTCTTCGAACCATTTCTCGAGCTTCTCCGTATCAGCACGCGGCAGGCGGCGGCTGTAGACTGCTCCAGCAGCTTTACGAATAATGTCTTTGGCGACGTTATCCGCGCCTCTGAGCTCGCCTTCGTACTCAAGCTCGAGCTTGCCAGTAATGGCGGGTAAGCCGGCATAAATATCTATAGGACGCGCCACTGCGTCGTCATGTGCAACAATAGCGCGACGCTCGGCATTGGATGCCACCAACTCGAGCAAGCTAATTGGCAAACGTTGCGAGACACCGCTTTGTTTGTCCACACGGTTGTCATCGCGTGCTTGAAAAGCGATTTCTTCCACCAACTCTGCGATATAGGATGGCACGGCCGCACGCATCGTGCCTCCATCCTCGAGCCATGCTTCTTGGCGGGTGATGTCCATGCCAAGCTTGACATTATTTGGATAGTGAGTGCGGATTTCGCTGCCGATACGGTCTTTTAATGGTGTTACAATTTTTCCTCGAGCCGTATAATCCTCGGGATTGGCGCTAAAGACGAGCATCACATCCAACTCTAAACGAATCGGGTAACCCTTAATTTGTACATCGCCTTCTTGCATAATGTTAAACAAGCCAACCTGCACTTTGGGCGAGAGGTCTGCGAGTTCGTTAACCGCAAAAATACCACGATTCGCCCTTGGCAGCAGACCATAATGAACAGTGAGTTCATTGCCCATACTTTGCCCAAGTCGAGCCGCTTTGATTGGGTCAACATCACCAATCATATCGGCAACAGTGACATCTGGGGTGGCGAGTTTTTCGACATATCGTGCGTCTCGAGGCATCCAAGCAATTGGAGTGCTATCGCCCATTTCGGACAGGATTTTTTTGCCTTCGCTCGAGATGGGATTAAAGGGGTCGTCGTGCAACTCACTGCCTGCGATATATGGCACTTCTGGGTCGAGCAAGTTGGTGATCGCACGCAAAATTCGGCTCTTGGCTTGCCCACGCAAGCCAAGTAATATAAAGTTTTGTTGTGCTAAAAGCGCGTTAATCACCTGTGGTACAACAGTATCCTCGTAGCCATAAACGCCATGAAAAATAGTTTCTTTGTTGCGAAGTTTTTGGATTAAATTGCTCCGAACTTCCTGTTGAACTGTGCGGGGGCGATAGCCTGTGTTAAGTAAGTCTTTCAGTGTTTGCGCTTTCACGCCTACAGTGTACTCGAACAGAAGTTGCTTGACTGTGTGTTATGCAACCTGTATACGAAATCTGCTTTTATAGGCGCTTAGAACCTAGACTTTAGGCAAAATTTTCAAATCGGGTTTAGAATAAAGAATGGCGCGAATCTTGATAATCGAAGACAATCCAGATCAGGCTTTCGTTGCCAGTCGTTTTCTTGAGCGGGCAGGCTTTGCTGTGGCACATCAAAGCACGGCAGCGGCTGGTTTGGAGAGTGCGCGTGCGGGCGGCTTTGATTTGATTTTGCTTGACTTTGGGCTTCCAGATTCCCAAGGTTTACAAACGCTCGAGCAACTGACACCGCTCGGAATTCCTGTGGTTTTGGTTACGGGTCGCAGTGAGGCTCAGTTGGTGGTACAGGCACTTCGGGCAGGTGCGGCAAATTATTTGCTTAAAGATAGCCATTAC
>JBKBVO010000260.1:0-2383 GCA_046289535.1 Deinococcales bacterium
TACATAGGCGAGCTGTTTACCTGATCGCCCTTTAAGGAAAATTTGCTCGAGCTTGTATTCTACGGGTTCGATCAATCCAAGATGATAGAGCTTGAGGATTGCGCTAAAGGTGCGCTTATCGGGGTTTTCGATGCGTGGGAACTGAATTTGATAGAACCGTGCGACAGTTTCTAAATTGCGTCTGCCATCGAGGAGAGTTGCCACAGCCCATTGGTCTGGCTCGAGTTGTACCGCTTGGGCGGGCAAATAGGTCAGGAGTTTGACCACAGTTTGGGCGGAAAATTCCTCGACGTTGGCAGTGTTGGCTTCGACACTCGGCATGACTTCGGCAAAAGCAATTTGCACAGGTAAACGGGTTTGGATGGGTAAATCATTCTCGTGATTAAAAACTGCAAATTCACTTGGACTGTCCTCGAGCAGGCGTTGGATTGCTCTGAAAATCTGAATCTGCAAAGCATCTTCGAGCATATTTGGATTAAGACCAAACATCGCACTCAGTAAAACCTCGCCCAAACTATGTGTTCCCTGTGCAGAAAGTGCCGTCTGCAACTGGCTCACTGTGACTGCACCAAGTCTGAGCAGGATACTGCCAAGCGGCTCTGCTCCTTTGGCAGCGATTAAATCGCCTCGGTCAAAGTAAAATTCTAATGAACTCGGATTAAATGTAAGCCGTCCCGTAAATTTGTGCTCACTGAGCTGTAGAAATAAATTTTCTAAGCCAAAATCTTTAACTAAACCTCGAGCGAGTGCCTGTACCGACATACTCGTATTGTAGTTGAAAAAATACTATCTCCAATGTGATTTTTGCACATCAGGGTACACGGTGAGCATGGTGCAAAAACTACAAAATATCGCGCTTCTCGAGGTCAAGCGCTCCGAGAATAAACAGCACCAAGCCTACACCCAAAGACAACAACAATGCTGTTTGTAAACGCGAATCCACCAGCATTGAATATGGAAAAGTCCATGGCACAAAATACCAATACTCAGCGCTCTCTCCAGCAAAACCGCCAGTAATTGCGCCAAAAAGTGCCACGCCCAAACCTACGCCAAAAGCGCGAAAACGCAGTGCCAGCCATGCCTGAAAAGAAATAATCCCTACACTGCCTAAAAGTGCCAGCATCGGATCACGAAGCAGGCGCTCGAAGGGAATATCCTGAAAACCCGTGAAAATACCGCCAACGATAAAACCGCCAAACGCTAGCATCAATGAACCTATCAATACCAAACCCAGCACCGCCAACCACTTGCCCACATAAATTTGTACTCGAGTTGCGCCCAAAATCAGTTGCTGTTTCCACTGGTTGTCCGAATGCTCTAAGCCCAGCACTAAACTGGCAAGAATCCCCAAGCCCACGGGCAAAAATATGCCCGTCCAAGTAAGATATAAATTACCCAACAAAAATTCCCAATTTTGGGTATTGGTCATGACTGATTTTTCACGTTTAAGAAAAAGAACAAGCAAGAAAAGCGCGTTAATTGCAAAAGGAATCCCCAGCGCCAAAAACAGCGCACTGGTGCGGCGATACTTTAAGAACTCAGCTTTGAAGACGTTCAACCACATTATAAAACCCCCTGTTGCGTTAGACGCAAAAATAAATCCTCGAGCGAGTCGCGCTGCTGTCGCAATTCGCTGACCTCGAGTCCAGCACCAACCAGCATTTTATTGACCAACGCGGCTTTAGCGGTATCAAAAAAGCGCAGTCCAGACGGAGTTTTCTCCGCGTTGACCCCCAAACGCGCTAACTCGAGCAGCGCGGTTTCGGGTTGGTCTACAGCGACGGTGACACTGGCTTGGCTTTGGGCTTGTAATTCCTCGAGTGCGCCTTCAAACTGCATTTTTCCTGCCGCGACAATCCCGACGTGCGTGGCGATTTGTTCGATTTCTGCTAAGTTGTGACTCGAGAGCAGCACAGTAATACCCATGTTCGGCAAACCTTTAATAAAATCGCGCACTTCACGAATGCCCTGTGGGTCTAGCCCATTGGTCGGCTCGTCTAAAACCAGCCATTCAGGGTCGTTCAGGAGCGCCGCAGCAAGGCTCAAGCGCCCTTTCATCCCCAAGCTATAAGAGCGCACCACGCGGTTTTGGGCATCGGACAAACCCACCATCTCGAGTACCCGTGCAATATTGGCTTTCGGGGCATTTAAAAGCGTGCGCGTAATCTCGAGATTTTCTTTGCCAGTCAGGTGCGAGTAAGCACTTGGGGTCTCGACGATTGCACCAATACGTTTCCTGGAACGCGGCGAGAGTGCTTCACCAAAGACTTGCACAGTGCCGCGAGTTGGTCGTATTAAACCAAGCATCATGCGAATGGTTGTGGTTTTGCCTGCCCCGTTTGGACCCAAAAAGCCATAAATCTGACCTTGTTGTACTTGCATC
>JBKBVO010000080.1:0-10813 GCA_046289535.1 Deinococcales bacterium
GGTGTCTGCACCGCCGCCGCCATGAACATGAACATCTATAAATCCAGGGGCAATGTAACGTTGTGGGGCGCTGAGTTTAGACTTAATGCCAATAATTTGAGTGTCAAACTCGAGTTCGCCGCTATGCCAGCCGCGTGGGGTGAGGATTTGCCCTGAGAGTTTCATGGATACAGTTTAGAATATATTCATGTCGTCTGCGGTCTATCCTGCGCTGATTTCTCGGGTCGAACCCGATTCACCCGCTTTTGTCGCAGGCGTGCGTGCGGGCGATTCGTTGCTGCGTGTGGGCGGTCATGCCATCACCGACATCTTGGCGTACCGCCGCGAACTCGAGCGTGGCAAAGTACAACTCGAGGTACAGCGCCAAGACGGCTCGAGTTTGAAGTTCGAGGTCAATTGGGAAGACCCGGGCTTGGAGTTTAGCGAGGTGCTGTTTGATGGTATTAAACTCTGCGCCAACAAATGCGAGTTTTGCTATGTGCACCAGATGCCACGCGGTTTTCGCAAGAGTTTGTACGTTATGGACGACGACTACCGTTTGTCGTTTTTGTACGGTTCGTTTGTGACCTTAACCAATCTTTCCGAACAAGATTTTGAACGAATTCTATCCGAAAATCTCTCGCCTTTGTATGTTTCGGTGCATTCAACCGACCAAGCGCTGCGTGCGGACATGATGAAATGGTGGCGCTTGAAGGTCAAAGACGTTGAGAGCACTAAAATCCAAGATACTCTAAAGCGGCTCGAGCCAATAGAACTCTATACCCAACTTGTTTTACTGCCTGGTCGCAACGATGGGGTGCATCTCGAGGAGTCGCTTGAGTACCTTTCGAGTTTACCCAATGTGTTGTCGGTTGCTTGTGTGCCGCTTGGTCTGACCGAACACCGCCGCAATCTGCCCGAACTGCGCCCGTATACTGCACCTGAAGCCAAAGATGTGCTGCGTATTGCCCATGCTTGGCAAAAAAAGATGCTTGCCGAGCGAGGTACGCGCTTTGTTTTTCCCTCAGATGAGTTCTACATTTTAGCAGGTGAACCCCTGCCGTCCGAAGAAGCCTACGAGGGTTTCCCGATGCTCGAAAACGGTGTGGGTATGGTGCGCGACTTTTTAAGTACGCCGTTGCCTCCTTTGCCCAAGGTTGTGCCCTATACACGGGTGATTCTGGCAACAGGAAAACTCTTTGCCCCTATCTTGGAGCTTGCGCTTGAGCCACTGCGTGCAGTGCGCGGTTTGCATCTCGAAGTGCGGGCACTCGAGAATAAAACTTTTGGTGCGGTCACTACGGTGGCGGGGTTACTAACGGGGCGCTGCTTTTTAGAAAATATCAAGCCTTCTGAGGCGGATTTGTTGCTCGTTAGCCCTAGCACCCTGCGTTATGGCACCGAACTGATGCTCGATGATGTCAGCCTGACGGATTTGCGCCAGCAGCTTAAAATGGATGTGCGCTCTGGGGGAAAAAGCCTTGGAGAACTTGCTAAGGTCATTCTCGAGAATGCACGAAGTAGCCTGCCACAATTTGGTATGAGCGCCCATGCCCAGAAAGAGCGACTTGCTTGATTTTTATTTTGAAGAACTTGTACACTTTACTTAGTAGTTTTAACTACGAAAGGGGAGTGAAAATGTTAACAGGATTTCGGAATTTTTTGTTTCGTGGTAATGTTGTCGAGCTTGCGACTGCGGTGATTATTGCCACTGCTTTTGGTGGTATTGTCGATGCTTTCACTAAGTCGGTCATCGACCCAATTTTTCAGGCAATCGGTGGTGCACCAAACTTCGACAATGCCCTGACTATTGCAGTGGGTGCGTCGTCGTTCAAGCTCGGCTTATTGATTTCGGCAATCGTAAATTTTTTGCTTAAAGCTGCAGTGATTTACTTTTTTATCATTCGTCCATTTGGTCCGATTTCTGCGAAACTCGCACAGGAAGCTGCTGCCGCCGCACCTACCCCACCCGATGTGGCGCTGCTCACCGAGATTCGCGATTTGCTTAAAAAATAAATCTGCTTTCTTTTTTAGGGCGGCTCGAGAGGGTCGCCCTTATTTTGTTGCGACTTGAAAGTGTTTATGGTAGGATAGCTTCTTCAAAAAAGGAGAAAGTGTGAAGCGACGTTTAATCGCGTTGATGGCGTTATTGGTATCCAGTGCAGTGGCAGCCGACCCCAAAGGTGCTCCGCAAATGACCCCAATGCCTAAATTGGGTATCGTTGAGGGCAAGTACGGTGGTAGCTATACCCTGATGCTCCCCGCAGCCCCGGGTAGCTTTAACTATTATGGCATTACCGATAACAACGCCTACACTGTGCTTGGCAATGTCTTTGAAGGGTTAGTCGAATACAACCTCGAGACCTACCGCATGGAACCCAACCTCGCGCAGTCGTGGACAGTTTCTGAGGATGGTAAAACTTACACTTTTAGGCTGCGCCGTGGTGTAAAATGGCACGATGGTCGAGACTTCAATGCCGAAGATGTGGTTTTTACCTTTAACAACATGATTCTTAATCCTGAAGCACGAGGTAACAGTGCTTCGGGCTTCCCAAGCGGCACCAAATTCGAGCGTGTAGATGATTACACTGTGCGGATGGTTATGCCTAGCCCATCTGGTGCGATTTTGCAGCAGCTCCGCACCTTTATTATGCCCAAACATAAGCTCTTGCGCTTTAGTATCGAAGGCGGCGCAAAACCATCTGATATCAACAGTGCTTGGGGTACCAATAGCAATTTGTCGGATATCGTGGGTACTGGTCCGTTTCGCTTTACCAGTTATACTGCAGACCAAAAAATTGTGCTCTCTAAAAATGCCAATTACTGGAAGTCGGATTCTTTTGGCAAGAAACTACCCTATATCGATCGTCTCGAGTATCTGATTATCCGCGATTCCAATGCTCAAGTGGCGCAACTAAAGTCGGGTGGGATTGATGCACTCAATATCACTGGTGCGCTGTTTCCAGAACTCAAAGCTGCTGAAGTCGCTGGTGGTGGTTTTAAGGTGGTTCGCGCCTCGGCGCTTTTTGGCAGCCCACCGCATTTGGCATTTAACTTTGATGCCAAAGATCCAGACCTTGCGCGGCTTTTTAGTAACGATAAATTCCGCCAAGCTGTGCAACCGGCTGTAAATCGTAAGCGTATTATCGATGATATTTTTAACGGGCTAGCCGAGCTGCCTGGCACGGATATGGCGCCAGTCTCGAGTTGGTACTTTGATACGCGCAGCTATTTGGGCAATTACGACCTGCGTGCTGCCAATGCGGCACTTGACGCATTGGGGCTTAAGGACAGCAACAACGACGGTGTACGCGAGTTTGCAGGCGGTAAGCCCATCGAATTCAGCCTGATTGCACCTAACGATAATCCTTTTTTCCCCGGGCATTTGATTGCCCCCGTGATTCAGGCTGACCTGAAAGCCATTGGTTTGAAAGCCAATTTGCAAATCCTCAGCACTTCTGCCACATTTTCTAAAGCCAATGCTGGTGATTTTGAGGCGGTAATTTATGGTTTTGGTAATCAACCAGACCCGCAATTGCGTATTGCTATTTGGCAGCCTGGTGGCGACCTGTACTACTGGCACTCGAGTTTGCGCCCAAAGCCAGGGCAAAAACCCGACAAGAGCAAGATGAAGTCTTGGGAACGCCGCATTTACGATATCTTTGAGGAAGCTAGCCGTATCACCGATCAGGGCAAGCGTGGTGCGCTTTACGATGAATGGCAACTTTTGCAAGCCAAGTACCTGCCTGTCATCGCTATTGCTAAACCCGCAAATATTGCGGCGGTGAGCAATAAAATTGGCAATTTTGTCTATAACTTGGGTCCGATTCCCTCGTATGTGACGAATCACATTATTTTTAACAAGTGAAGAAGTGCTATCTCGAGAATGTCGCGGCTGCAACCATCGCCTGATGCACCACTGTTTGTACGGCCGCGACCAGGGCGATGATTGGTGGGGGGCTTTGGTGCCCAACTGAAAATACAAAACTGGTGTCCCCATCGTGTGGTGTGTGCGAGGGGCGTGTGGCTCGAGCTAAACCCATCTGTGCGGCTTGGGCTAAGATACTGCACTCGAGTTTAGATAAATTGGCATCTGTGCCTACAGCAATCAGAGTGGTATTGGTATGTTGCAGAAATTTATTTTGTCCAGCGCTTAAAATTTCAAGCCTTTCGAGTTCGCTTAAGCGGCTGCCATCGGTTTTGCGCGCTCCTGCAAGCACATTTCCTTGTGTGTCTACGATGTCTCCGGTCGGGTTGGCGACCACAAGAGCGCAGACCTGAACCCCACCTAGCTCGAGCCGCGCATTGCCAAGCCCGCCTGCTTGGGCGTGCTCAAAGCCGAGCAGTTTGCCGCACATCGCGCCTGTGCCTGCGCCAATTTGCCCGTTTGGAACGGGGTCACGGCTTGCCTGCTCACAAGCAAGATAGCCGTGTTCGGCTTTAGGGCGTACATTTGAGTCACCCACTGCCAAATCAAAAATAACGGCGCTCGGTACAATCGGTACGCGTCCCCCTGGGGTGAGTACACCAACCCCTTGTTGCTCGAGATACTGCACTACGCCGCCGCTTGCAGCGAGTCCAAAGGCGCTGCCACCAGTCAGCAGCAGCGCATGGACTTTTTCTATGGCTTTGTCTGGAGCCAGTAGCGGGGTTTCGCGTGTGCCAGGTGCACCGCCACGTACCTCGGCGCTCATGGTTGCGCCGTCTTCAGGAAAAAGCAGCACAGTGCAACCTGTGCGTGCAGCTTGGTCTGTCCAATGTCCGACGCGTACGCCCTCGAGCGCGGTGAGGCTCTGATTCATGCGCTGTAGTTTAGCCCAAAAAATTTGCCCCTGCTCTGAGTGAAATTTAACGGGCGCGAACGGCGGTATCTGGAAAATCCGAAAAAAGACCGTCCACACCAAGGGCATAGAATTGCCTGTATTCGTTGCTCGCATCGTTGCGGTAGTTGGCAGCCAAGCGGCGCGGCTCGTTGCGGAACGTCCAAGTGTGCACGAACAAGCCCTGACGGTGTGCCTCGAGAATGAGCGCCCTATTGATGACTACGCTCTTGTCTGCATCGTTGACCTTACCGTCGCCGTTGATGTCGTCGGCTTTGCCGTCTTGGTTGGCATCTGTGCCTTTGACCGAGACAATATAGCGTTTCCAGGGTCCGATACCGTCGGCGTAGCGTTTGACTTCGGCAAGTCCTTGGCGCGTGAGCAGGTCGGCGAAGGTGCGCTTATCGCCTTTGGCAACCCAATCGAAGGGACGGTCGTACGGTGGGGCAAAGGTGATTGTACCATCGAGTGCGACATCATCTGCATCAAGCAATTGCACCAAGCGCACATCGGTTTTTTGGTTGAGTTCAATCAGGTTGCTCTGTTCAAAGCTCTGAATAAAAACTGGGGCAGCGGCGTTATTCCAGCCTGCTTTCTCGAGTACTGCAAGAAGCCTATCCTCGAGTTTTAAGCCCAAGGCAACGTGCAGGGTTGGGTGTTTGGTCTCTGGGTAAATGCCAATTACGCGCTTGCGTTTTGCCGATTCGGATTTTACAAGGTCAATGACTTCCTCGAGGGTTGGAATTTGGTACTTGCCGTTAAACAGTTGTGGTCTTTCGCTAAATGCTTGTATTGCGCGCAAAGTTTTAATTTCTGCGAGCGTGAAATCGGAGGCGAAGAAGCCCTCTTCTTCGATGCCGTCAACATTCATTTTGCGTTTGCGGTCGGCGAATTCGGGGCGCGAGGCGACATCGGTTGTAGCGATGAGATTTGGTTCATGTCGCGCAATCAACACCCCATCTCGATGGCGAGCTGGTAGGACTCGAGCGTATGCTCGGGTAGGTATCCGCTTGCGCCACGGTGTCCGATGACCAAAGGCAATTGTCCGCTCAGGGTTGGATGCGGCTTTGGGCGGTGCTCGAGACAGCGAGTGTGGCTCCGAGCAAAATAAGACCAGCAATCGTGATTTTTGGCATGGTTCCTCCGAAAACAGGCTAATCGTGAATTATCAGCGTACGGTATGCTTGTTCTGTGCTGCTATCGGTGGATTGGGATTATTTTTCTGGATGCAGGGAATTTGTTTTCGATGCGCCGATTTGGGGCAGTCCAGACCGCGAATTCGACCGTACAGAAGCCTGGAAAATCCGCGCCCAAAAACGTGGTGGCGATTTGGATTCCGATTTTTTGTTGCTCGAGGATTGGCAGGTGCTACTTGGACTGGCGGGGCTACCCACGTATGCGGCGCTCAGCCACTCGAGTGCGTACGGATTGCTCGAGGATTTGCGCCTGCCTGGCGTGGTCAACCTCGATTCGCACCACGATTTGTACAGCCAAAGCGGCGACCCCACTCGAGTGCGCGCGGGAAATTGGGCAGGCTTGGCGCTGCAGCACGGCTTGGTGCAGCACTACACTTGCATCTACCCAAGTTGGCACAAACAGTTGCCTGTTGCTGAAGGGTTTGATTTAACTCGTACATGGGCAGAAATTGGCAACCGTTTTGGGCAAAATGTAGTGCGGCTCGAGCGGTGTGCCGTCGAGCAGATAGATTTTGCAGGCTTCACAGGGCTGTTGTTAGTGCAATCGCCAGCTTGGACAAGCCCGAGGCATGATTGGGCTTTTCTCGAGTTGTGCAGTGGTTTGGGAGCAGTTGTTCTCGAGCCGCCGCCGATACGCCGTCCAGATTAGGGCTTTTTGCCAACAACAATCGGATGGCTGTCGTCCGAGACCCAATCCGACCAACCGCCCGCATAGAGCTTTGCGCCACTCAAACCCGCAAGCTCGAGTGCGAGCAGATTGGCGCAGGCACTCACTCCGCTACCACAATAGAAAATGGTACCTTCGGCGGTCTCGAGATTGAAGCGCTCACGTTGGGCTGCGGGACTTTTCCAAAAGCCGTCTTGCAAGGCACTTGCCCAAAAAAGGTTTTGGGCAGTGGGGATATGTCCAGCTTTGCGGTCTAATGGTTCGTTATCGCCTCGGTAGCGTTCGGGTGCGCGGGAATCAAAAAGTTTAGCGCTGGTGCTAGCGACTTGGGCAACATCGGCAAGCATCTGAGGGCGTGGCGTGGCAGTAAACATGGTAGGCGGATGCTGTGGGATTGTGGTCTCGAGCGGGGTAGTCCATGCGGCGATGCCACCGTCCAAAACATGCACCGCATCGTGTCCGAGGTAGCGCAAGAGCCACCACAGATGTGCGGCGTAAAAGCCCTGCCCGGTGCTAGGGTCGTCGTAGGCGATGACCGTGTGCTGGTTCCCTATGCCAAGCGCACCGAGTTTGGCGGCGAGAGTTTCGGGGTCTGGTAAGGGGTGCCTTCCGCCTATGCCGTCCGGATGTTTGGGGGAAGACAAATCGCTCTCGAGGTCTAAAAAAACTGCACCCTCGATGTGCCCAGTCTCATAAGCGCTTCTCCCAGCGCCAGGCTGCCCAAGCACAAAACGGCAATCCGCAATGCGGATTTGTGGGTTGTGTAGGTTCTCGAGTAGCCAAGCTGAAGAAATGACGGGTGAGTTCATCGGGTTTCACATCCAAGGCCGAGGCGCTTTCTAGACGAGTGCAAAGACGTTAAGCAAAGCACTAAAAAAGTCGAAGTGTTTGGCGTATAAATCATGAAGAAGCCGGTTTTGCCTTGCGGTACAGGTTGTAGAGCCTAAAATTGCTTGCACGGTAACGGCTCATCGCATCCTCGGAAGAAATCCGTAGCTTAGCGGCGGCATCTGCCATAGGTACGCGTTCACCATTGACAAGTCTTAAGAGTTGCGCCGTAGTCGGGTCAAATTCGTTGGTAAACGGCTCGAGGTCTGCCCATGCAGGTTTTTCCTTGGGGGTGGTATCGGTTTTTTTGCTGTCGGCTTTTTTTGCTGCTGGTTTTTTGCCTGCTTTGCTGGTGGGCGAAGCACGCTTTGTTGTCACGGTTTTTTTGGCGGGGCTGGTTTTGGTGGCTTTTGCAGGTTTGGATTTAGACTTGGGTGGCTTGCCGCGTTCTTCAAAAATGCGGCGCACAGCATCGGCATCTAGGGTTTGAGCATTGTCCTCGCGGCGCAAGTAGGCGTTTAACTCGCCGTCTGTTAGGTACAACCCAAATCTGCCATCGAGCAGGTTAATCGGTTTGCGGTCGGCGAATTCAAAGACCTGCACCGGTTCTTTGGGGCTACCACGTCCTCTGGTTTTGGGTTGGTCAAACAACGCCTTGGCTTGCTCGAGACTTACAGTAAATAAATCATCGTGTTTAGCAAGACTTCTTGAGTCCTTGCCTTTTTTCAGGTACGGACCAAACTTGCCGTTGTAGCCCCACACTTCCTCGCCGTCCAAGTCGCCAATGTGGCGTGGCAAGGAAAGCAACTGCAGCGCTCGCTCGAGCGAAAGCTCCTCGAGCTTGTCGTTTGGAAACAGTGAGGCATTTTTGGTAGTTGCAGTGCCTGATTCACCGAGCTGTACATACGGACCAAAACGCCCATTTTTGGCAAATACGGGTAAGCCGCTTACGGGGTCGGTGCCGAGTGGGCGTTCCGAAGAACGCTTTGAAAATAACTCCTCGGCTTTCTCGAGTGTGAGTTCGTCGGGCGCAAGATCGTCGGGTATATTACCGGTTTCTTCGCCGCGCTTTAAGAACGGACCATAGCGCCCAACGCGCACCTCGATACCGCTTTCCAGTAGTCGCGGCACAGCAATGGTGCTGACTTGGCGTGGGTCAATGGTTTCTAAACGGGTTTCGATTTGTTTTTTCAAGCCTGCATCGCTCGAGTAAAAACGCTCCAGATAGGGCACGCGTTTTTGTTGACCCAAAGAGATGTGGTCAAGCTCATCTTCCATGCGCGCGGTGAAGCTGTAATCCACCAATTGCTCAAAGTGCTGCTCGAGTAGTTGCACTACGCTAAAGCCCGTAAAGGTTGGAATCAGGGCAGAGGCGCGCTTAAACACATAGCCACGGTCTTGGATGGTCTGGATAATACTGGCATAGGTGCTGGGTCTACCAATCCCGCGCTCCTCGAGCGCCTGCACCAAACTGGCTTCGGTAAAACGCGCTGGAGGTTGGGTGCTATGCCCTTTTGGGTTGAGCGCTTCATCGCGTACACGCTGGTTTTGGGCAAGTGGGGGCAATAGGGTTTCTTTGTCCTCGAGTGCGGCTTCGGGGTCATCTGAGCCTTCGACATAAGCCCGCAAAAAGCCTGCAAAGTCAATCACTTTGCCTGTGGCGCTGAATACGGCGTTTTGCTCACCTGCGCCAATGCGCGCCGAGAGTCTGCGCCCTTTGGCATCTGCCATTTGCGAAGCCACAGTGCGCTTCCAAATCAGGTCATACAAACGCCACTCGTCCTCGCCGAGTTCGCCTTTGAGGCTTTGTGGGGTGCGGAAGGATTCCCCAGCAGGGCGGATGGCTTCGTGTGCCTCTTGGGCGTTCTTGACCTTGCCTGTGTAGACCCTTGGGGTAGGGTGGAGGTAATCCTGCCCATAGAGTGCGACCACCTGTGCTCGAGCCGCACTGAGTGCTTCTTTGGAGAGGTTGGTGCTGTCGGTACGCATGTAGGTTATATAGCCGCCCTCGTACAAACGTTGTGCGGTTCGCATTGTGCGCTGTGCGGTAAAACCGAGCTTGCGTGCGCCCTCTTGCTGCAAAGTGCTGGTGATAAACGGTGCGTAAGGGCGCTGGGTAAAAGGTTTCTCGTCGGTGCTAAGCACACTAAAAGCTGCGCCTTTTAAGTCCGCTGCAAGCGCTCGAGATTCCTGTTCGCTCAGGCGCACGACCTTGCCCTCGCCTGAAAATTTGCCGCTCGAGTCAAAGTCTTTGCCCTGAGCTAAACGTTTGCCGCCGAGTTCGGTCAGAACAGCGGGAAAGCGTTCGTTTTGGGCTGTGGAAAAAAGTGCTTCGACATCCCACCAACTGCTGGAGACAAAACTCATGCGCTCGCGCTCGCGCTCGACAATCAAGCGTGTGGCGACGCTCTGTACCCGTCCTGCGCTCAGCTGCGGGCGAACTTTTTTCCACAATACAGGCGAGACCTCGTAGCCATATAAGCGGTCTAAGGCGCGGCGTGTCTCTTGGGCTTGAACCATGTTTTGGTTGATTGAGCGCGGATTAGCAATCGCGTGTTGGATTGCTTCTTTGGTGATTTCATGAAAAACCATGCGCTTGACTGGCACTTTGGGGCGCAGTTCATCAAACAAGTGCCAAGCGATTGCTTCGCCTTCGCGGTCCTCGTCGGTCGCCAGAATGATTTCCGAAGCGTCTTTGGCAAGTGCTTTGAGTTTTGCGACCTGAGCGCGTTTTTCTGACGAAACAATATAGAGCGGTTCAAAACCCGCTTCGATGTTTAAGCCAAGCCTTGCCCAAGGTTCGTTTTTGAATTTTGCGGGAACTTCGTCTGCTCCTTTGGGTAAATCGCGGATATGACCAAAGCTGGATTCGACCACATAGCCGCGCCCCAAGAACTTGGAGATGGTTTTTGCCTTGGCAGGCGATTCAACAATAACAAGTGTGCTCATAACTCTGTGCGGTCAGGGTAGCACGGATTGATGGAAAACCCAAAGTACCCACAGGTCAAAGCACCCCACACACACCTGATACACTGTGGGCTATTGTGCGCAATATCCGTAACTTTTCAATTATTGCCCATGTGGATCACGGCAAGTCAACCCTTGCCGACCGCATCTTGGAAATCTGTGGCGCAATGACCGAGCGCGACAAGCGCGACCAAACTCTAGACACCCTCGATCTCGAGCGCGAGCGTGGGATTACGATTAAAGCCACACCTGTGCGTTTAGACTACATCGCTAAAAATGGTCAGCACTATGTTTTTCACCTTATAGATACTCCCGGACACGTAGATTTCAATTATGAAGTCTCGAGAAGTCTTGCC
>JBKBVO010000261.1:0-2351 GCA_046289535.1 Deinococcales bacterium
CTGGAGCATCTTTAACTTTTTAATGCCCGGGTTTTTGGGCGATGATGCCACCTTCAGACAGCACTACCGTACCCCAATCGAAAAAAATGCCGACATAGAGCGGCAAAATGCGCTTACACGGCGCTTAAAGCCCTTTTTGTTGCGCCGTAAAAAGTTCGATGTAGTCAAAGAATTGCCTGAAAAAAGCGAGATTATCGTACCGCTCGAACTCGAGGGGAGCCAGCGCGATTTATACGAAACCATCCGTGTAGCCGTTTCGGAGCAGATTCGCGCCGAAGTTGCCCATAAAGGTCTGGCGCGTTCACAGATTGTTGTCTTAGATGCACTCTTAAAACTACGGCAGGCTTGTTGCGACCCTAAACTGGTTAAACTCGAGCGGGCAAAATCCGTCACTGATAATGCCAAGCTCGAGTGGCTTAAGGAAAACCTGCCGACTTTTTTAGAGGATGGACGCAGAATTTTACTCTTTAGCGCTTTTGCTACCCTGCTCGAGAACTTAGAACCGACCATGCGCCAGCTTGGGATTCCCTACAGCAAATTGACAGGACAAACCAAAGATCGCGCTAAACAGATCAGTGCTTTTCAAAACGGCGAAACACTTGTTTTCTTAATCAGTCTCAAGGCTGGTGGCGTGGGTCTAAACCTCACTGCCGCCGATACCGTTATTCACTACGATCCTTGGTGGAATCCCGCTGCCGAAGACCAAGCCTCGAGCCGCGCGCACCGCATTGGGCAAACCAAAAAAGTCTTTGTTTATAAACTGATTACTCAAGGCAGTTTAGAGGAAAAAATCCTCGAGCTACAAAAGCGCAAAGCCGCTCTTGCACAAGGCATCCTCGAGGGCGGCTTGCACAGCACCAGCACGCTTTCTCAAGATGACCTAGACGCATTGCTTGCCCCGCTTGGGTAGGTGCATGCTACGATTGAGTACGGGGAGGTGCCTTGTGCGTTTGATTGATTGGCTTAAAAAAGTATTGGCGGGAGAGAAGCCAGACCCAAACTTTAAGCTCGACCAAGAGCAGAAGTTTATTCACGGCTTGGATGTGATGGCGGCACTCGAGGCGCACCTCAAGTGGCGTTCGCGCCTCGAGCAGTACATTCTTGGCAATCACAGTGAAAAACTCGACTACAAGGTGGTCTCGCAAGACAACATCTGTGTTTTGGGACAATGGCTGTACGGTCCTGCGTACCAGATTTTTATGTATGTCCCGGAGTATGCCGCGCTTAAAAGTGCACACCGCGAGTTTCACCTGTTTGCAGCAAAAATTCTCGAAGAGTACCAAACAGGCAGCAAAAGTACCGCCAAACGTATGCTCGCCGAACAATTCAATGGCTATTCGGGAAATGTGCAGCGGGCTCTGGTGGATTTACACAAACTTGCGCACGGCGACTAAACGCCTACACCAAGCACCTCGCTCAGCAGTCAGATTGTGGTGCTCCAGGGTTGTTGCACGCCTGCATGCGCACAACAGAAGAAATGCACTCGAGTACGTCTGCTGTGGTGGTGGGAATACGCCCAGAGATGTGACTACAGGGTATAAAGCACCTGATAGGGTATAAAGGGCGGTGCCATCCAAAACTCGAGATAAGCGTTGACTATTCGGCTGAGCACATTGCGTGCAACGGCTTTTTTTACCTCTTTGATTGCAAGGTGGGTCTTGTTGGCTGGTGATGAAAGCGTGGACATAACCCGTCGGTCGTATTGGGTACAGTCCAAGCCTTTTGTGCGTTTAGAATTTTTACTACTGCGCAACTTCAGTACCAAGAGTCACTGGTCTGCACCGTACGGTTTCAAAGGCGTGTCTCTATGATTGCAAGTTGTGTCTCTTATCACCCGCGCAACACCCAAATGGGTGTACACTGTTGGCATGGCGCAGAGTGTAACGATTGTAGATTTGCTCAGAACAATGGTAGCAAGAGGCGTTTCGGATGTGCATTTGCAAGTTGGCTCACCGCCAATGGGGCGCGTACATGGCATACTCACGCCGTTTCATACCGAGTCACTCAAGCCCGAACAAACCAAAATGATTGGGCGCACGCTCTTGACCGCCGAACAGTGGGAGGAATTTGAGTACCGCCACGAATTGGACTTTGCTTACCTTGTACCTAATGTAGCGCGTTTTCGTTGCAATATTTTTCGTCAACGTGGCAGCATTGGCTTAGTGATGCGCGTGATTCCAGATGCTATTGCCAGCTTTGAATCGCTTGGCTTGCCTGTGAAAATCATGGAGGGGTTTGCTAGCAAGGAACGCGGTATTATTCTCACCACTGGTCCAACGGGTTCGGGCAAAAGCACAACCATGGCAGCAATCATTGATAAAATTAATCGCATACTTCTTTATCTACTGGTG
>JBKBVO010000081.1:0-10427 GCA_046289535.1 Deinococcales bacterium
ATGTTCCGGAATCCCAATGGCGTGCCTCGAGTATTGGGGTACAGTTTGTGTTGAAAGTTGGTCAGGCTTTGGGCAATGCCCGGTGCGATACACTTGTGGCAAAATAGCTAGCGCTTAGCAAAGCTGTGAGCCTGCAAAACGCAATTGGTCTTGGCGGGCTGGTTTACTCTAAAATTTTATGCGGGTTCAGAATTCCCTGCGGGTCAAACAGGCGCTTGATTTGTCGCATCCAGTCTAGGGCTAAACCGTGCTCGAGGGCTAAATATTTTTTCTTGCGCAAGCCTACGCCATGTTCGCCTGTACAGGTTCCACCTAACTCGAGTGTGCGTGCTACCAGTTTTTCGCTAAAAACCTCGGCTCGAAGGTCTCTGGGTTCACAGACCAAAAGTGTATGAAAATTCCCATCTCCGACATGACCCAAGATACAACCTACAAGCCCCATTTCTTGGAGCAGTTGACTAGAGTAAGCCACCAATTCGGGCATTTTGGAAATGGGTACGGCGGTATCGGTAGACAGATACTCTTTGTTTGGATGCGCATTGACCAAAGCCCAATACGCCTGGTGTCGTGCTTCCCATTGCGCGGTGCGCTCTTCCTGTGTGCGGGCAGTGCCGATTTGGCTTGCTCCCGCGTCCTGCATTAATTCTTGTACCAATGCAGCTTCTGCTTCGAGCGCTTGGCTGCTCGAGGAATGGAACTCCAAAAACAATGCAGGTTGTTCGGGATAAGTACGACCCAAATAGCGGTTTATGGCTTGAATACCCAGAGCATCCACGAGCTCGAGTCGAGCTACAGGTAGCCCGCTTGCCATGATGCTATACGCCGCTTGTGCGCTTTGCTCGAGTGTGCTAAAAAACACGCGTTGAGTGTGGACATGTCCTGGCAATGGGTGCAGTTTTATAGTCAGGCGGGTTATCACCCCCAGCGTCCCTTCCGAGCCGATAAATAAATCCTTGAGGTTATAGCCTGCGCTGGTTTTTCGCACCATGCGCCCCAGTGTTAAAACTTCGCCCGAAGCCAGAACTACCTCGAGCGCTAGGATGTTTTGGCGCATTCCACCATAGCGTATAGTTGTTGTACCGGAGGCATTGGTTCCCGCCATCCCGCCAAGGGTGGCATCTGCGCCTGGGTCTACAGGGAAAAACAGCCCTGTGCCTTTCAGGGCTTCATTCAGGGCTTTGCGGGTCACACCCGGTTCGACTACTGCTACAAAATCAGCTGCGCGTATCTCGAGAATGCGATTCATTTTCGAGACGTTCAAACTCACTGCCTGTCCTTGAGCGAGAATATGCCCTTCTAAACTCGTACCCGCACCGAAGGGTATAACAGCTATTTGGTGCTTGCTTGCCCAAGATAGTGTGGTTTTTACATCCTCGAGGTTCTCTGCATAGACCACAGCAAGCGGTAGATGCTGCTCAGGGTAGCTTTCGTCTTTGCCGTGCAGGGCTAAATCGGCTGCTGATTGGCTGAATTTATCGCCAAGTTGAACGGCTAGGGTCTCGAGTGACATGAATACATGGAGTATCACTTTTTTGGGTACAATACAAGCCTGAGGAGGTTATCTATGATGGGAGCACTGGTCGCAGAATTTATTGGAACATTTGCGCTTACTTTGGTTGGAGCAGGTGCAATTCTGAACAATGCTGGATTGTTGGGTGTGGCGTTGGCACATGGCTTGGTGATTGTGGTTTTTGGCAGCGCCCTTGGGGCAATTTCGGGTGGACATTTTAACCCTGCTGTTACGGTAGCCATGCTTGCCACAGGAAGAATCGAAGCCCCAAAAGCCGCAATGTATATTGTTTCACAGGTGTTGGGTGGCATCGTGGCAGCTTTTATCCTGACCCAGGCTTTTCCTGCAGAAGTTGTTTCAAATGCCAAGCTTGGCACTCCCTTGCTCGCGCCCACTTTGGGTATTGGGGTGGGAATTTTGCTCGAGTTTATCACCACTTTCTTTTTGGTGACAGCCATTTTTGGTACAGCGGTGGACTCGAGAGCACCAAAGGTTGGAGCGCTGTTTATCGGCTTAACTGTTACGCTCGATATTTTATGCATTGGACCACTCACAGGTGCAGCGATGAACCCCGCACGCAGCATTGGACCAGCACTGGTTGGCGGGTACTTAGATAATTTTTGGTTGTATTGGATTGCCCCTATTGCCGGTGCGGTGGCGGCAGCGTTTTTATACGATGGACTATTTGCCAAACGCGAGTCTTAACTAATAAAAAACCTGCCCATTTGGTCTGGGCAGGTTTTTTTTGCTTATGTTCAGTCTCGAGCAGTATTTATACCCCGTTTGGTCCGGTGATAAACAAGACTTCCTTCATACACCGCAACGCCAAAAAACGCGTACAATGTTGGCGGTGTCCAAATTCCCACTGATTAAAGCCGAACTAAAGTCTAAACTGCTTGCGGGTGCTTTCCGCGAAGGCGAGGCGCTGCCTAGTGAAGTCGCGCTCGCCAAACAGTACGCTGTCTCGAGGATGACCGCCCGCCGCGCCGTAGACGAACTCGAGCGCGAGGGCTATATTTTCCGTATCCAAGGCGCGGGGAGCTTCCCGACAGGAAAACGTTTTCGCCAAGGCGTATTTCGGGTACAAAGCCTAGAAGAAATTGCGTTTAAGCGACACGCCACACCTTTTACTCGAGTCTTAAAATCGCACATTGGTATTGCGGGTGCGGATGTCGCTTCTGCCCTTGATTTACAAGTCGGAGCCGCTGTTCTCGAGATACAACGTTTGCGCTGTATCGAGGACACCCCACTTTTGCTCGAGGAGCGCTATTTTCGGCTTGAGAACACCGAACGCTTACTGCGCCTGCCACTGCACCAAGAGAGTATCCATGCCCTTTTGGTTGGATTAGGAATCACAGTGGCTCGAGTCGAGCAGACACTAGAAGCAGTGGTGCTTGACTCGCAACGCGCCAAGCTTTTGGGTGTAGCCAGTGGTGCAGCAGCCTTTTTGATGGTGCGGCACAGCTTTACCCCAGAAGGGGTTTTGGGCTTCTCGAGATACTGGGTGCGTGGTGATGGTGGCGCATTTGCAAGTGCATTCGAGCCATAAAAAACCGACTTCTTGAATACAGGCGATTGAAGTTATTAACGATTGCAACACAGCAAAAGCACAAGTGGGAAATTTTACCCCTTCACAAAAAGCGAGATTTTTGTTAGACTGAGTACAAGATTTTTAACTTATCCTCGAGACCAACAACCTCTCGAGGCTTGGAGGTTTTATGATTGCCGAACGCCCCGAAGCCGTTGCATCCGTCAAGCCAGGTGGCACTTTTATGCTTGAAGCCGCTACCGCACAAGATGTCCGCACCCCCGAAGATTTCACTCCCGATATGCGCGAAATGTTTGCTGCTGTCGAGGAATTTGTCAAGGCTCGCGTTGTTGCCAACCAAGAACGCTTGGAACATCACGACAACGAACTCCTCAAAAAGATTCTGCACGAGTGCGGTGAGCAGGGCTTTTTCTTGCTCGAAGTCCCCGAAGAATTCGGTGGCTTGGATATGTCTAAAACCATGGCGTGCTATGTTGGCGAAGCGCTCTCGAGGGGTGGCGGTTTTGCGGTTTCTTTTGGCGCACACGCAAGCATTGGCATGCTGCCTCTGGTTTATTTCGGTAGCCAAGCCACCAAAGAAAAATACTTGCCAGACATGGCAAACGGCAAACTGATTGGCGCATACTGTTTATCTGAACCGGGTTCTGGCTCCGATGCCCAAGCCGCCAAAGCGCGGGCGGTGCTCTCTGAAGACGGACGCCACTATATTTTGAATGGCACCAAAATGTGGATTTCTAACGGTGGTATCGCCGACATTTTCACGGTCTTTGCCCATGTTCCCACCCCAGAAGGCAATAAATTTAGTGCCTTTTTGGTCGAGCGCAAGTGGGACGGGGTCAGCACTGGCAAGGAAGAGGAAAAACTCGGGATTCGCCTTTCCAGTACGACACAGTTAATTTTAGAAGATGTCAAAGTTCCTGCCGAAAACCTGCTTGGCGAAGTCGGTTGGGGTGCAAAAATTGCTTTTAATATCCTGAACATTGGGCGCTACAAACTTGGCTCGGGTGGGGCTGGCGGCGGTAAAGTGATTCTCGAGCACAGCGCTAAATACGCCAAAGAGCGTCATAGCTTTGGCAAACCAATTGCAAGCTACGGTGCGATTCTCGAGAAACTCGGGGCTATGGCAACCAGTATTTACGGCGCAGAAAGCATTACGTACCGTGTTACAGGCGCTATTGATGCTGCTGTCGAAAAAGGCATGGACAAACTAAAGGCTATCGAAACACACCGCGTTGAAGCCAGTATCGTCAAAGTCTATGGTACCGAAGTTTTGTCGCAGTGCGCTGATGAAGGCGTGCAGGTCTTTGGTGGCTTTGGCTATTCTGAAGAATATCCAATGGCTAGGGCATACCGCGATGCACGTATCAATCGTATTTTTGAAGGCACCAACGAAATCAATCGTATGCTGATTCCGGGCGAACTCTTAAAAATGGCGATGAAAGGCGAGCTGGGCTTACTCAAAGCCGCGCAAAAACTCCAAGCTGAATTGCTCGAGCCACAGTTTGATTTCGAGGAACCCGAAGGCTTGTTGGCGGCAGAAACCAAGGTGGTGGCTAATCTCAAGAAAGCTGCGCTTGCCGTGGCGGGTAGCGCTGCCATGAGGCTCGGCACCAAAATGAGCGAAGAACAAGAAGTGATGATGCGCGTTGCGGACATGATTATTCAGGCTTATGTTGCCGAGACCGCTACTGTGCGCGCTCAGAAGTCGGGTAATGCCTTGCATGCCAAGATGGCACAGATTTTGGTTGCTCAAGCCGCTGACAAAACCATGAGCGCCGGGCGTGAGGCAATCTCGAGCTTTTTAACGGGTGACGAATTCCGCATGACCATGGCAGCACTCAAACGCTTTACCAAGACCGAAGTGGTCAATCTGATTGCTTTGCGCCGCGAGGTTGCCCAAGCGGTGCTCGAGAAGGACGGCTATCCTGCCTAGGGTTCTTGTAGCAGTGGTCAAATATTCAAGCTCGAAAGCAAACGGCAACGTGATTTGTCCGAGCATGCTCAACCCAAATAAAAGCGCCGCTCGAGCGGCGCTTTTTGGTTTTAACAGTGTACTGATGCGAATGGGTTGCGATCGTATCAACTAACGGATTGGAATCTCGAGTGTGAAGGTACTGCCCTCGCCTATACCATCACTTTCTGCCCAAACCCTGCCGCCATGCGCCTCGATGATGCTTTTTACAATCACTAAACCCAAGCCCGTGCCCGTGCTGCGCCGTTGCTCACCCGGCAAGCGCTGGTACTTCTTGAATAAACGCGGCAGATGGTCTGGAGCAATGCCATTGCCCGTATCAGAAACTGATATTCGAAACAGTGCCCCTGTGGTGGTCAGCGCCACATGAATCAAACCATCCTCTGGGGTGTATTTAATCGCGTTAGAGATGAGATTATCCACCACTTGCTTTAAGCGCGATTCATCGGCGGTGGTTTCGAGTTTGTCTGGGGCATTGAGGGTTAGTTTTTGCCCCTTATTTTCGGCGATAACACGGGCTTGCTCGCTGCTCGAGCGCACCAGCGCAGCAATATCGGTGAGGTTTGGCTCGAGCGTAAAGTATCCCGCGTCTATCTTGGCATAATCGAGGTAATCCATCACCAAGCGTTGGAGTTTTTCGGCGGCATCCTTGCCCACGCGAATGGCTTTTTGCTGTTCTTGGGTCAGGTTGCTGATATCATTATCTAGGATATGTTCTAAAGATAAACTGATGACATTGGCGGGATTTTTGAGGTCGTGTGTAACCATGCTGTACAAATCGGCTTTCATGCTTTCCAGCTGTTGACGGGCAATAATGCCCGCACGGTACTCTTTTGCCTGCTCAAGCGCATAATAAAACTCGGAGCGGTCTCCCTCGAGCGGCAAGTCTTGCTTTGCCAAGAAGCCATCTGCGCCAATTCGCATCGCTTCAATGGCGGTTTTGACATCGCCTGCTGCGGTCAGCATGACCACAACCACATCTTGCGAAGCCTGACGAATGTGCGGTAGCAACTCCAAGCCGGTGTAGTCGGGCATTTGTAAATCAAGCAGTATTAAATCGAACTTGCCAATTTCTTTAAGGCGCTCGAGTAGCTCTGTACCGTTGCGGCACTCTTCTACGCCCGCGCCTGACTCGCTAAAAATTCGGCGCAACGCACTTCTGACCAAGCCAGAATCGTCCACCGACAAAATGCGACGCAATCCGCCTGCGGCTTCGTCGGTTTGCACTTCGATGACAGGAGTTGGGTCTAGGTTCAGCGCTCCCAAAGGCGGGGCATACAAAAAGGCTTCTTCCTCGAGCGCCTCGAGTTCGCTTTCTAAACGATCAAGGTTTTCGGATGTGTCGGCGCGCTCCAAGGCTTTGAAGGTCGTATCTAGTACCGAAAGCGAAACAGGAAAACTCATATCAGTGGCGGTTTTGGCAAGACCCGCCAGACGATTGGCGACCCTTGCCAAATGAACAGCACCGTTTGCCTGGGCAATTTTCTCGAGTGCTTTTGAGCCGCTCTCGAGTTCGCCGAGTGGCACAGCTTTGGCATTCGCCGCAAGGCGGCTTATTAGGGCAACAACTTCCTGCTTGAATGGTTCAAGAGTCACCGCATGACCTCGCTTTCAAAAATGATTCTAGCCTAGGATTATCACACAACCGTCACAAGGAATGCAAAAGGCTAGTCTTCGCCTAGAACCAAATTTTTTAAGGCAATTTGGTCAAACCAAACGACAATTCGTTTTTCACCTTGAATGTCCAAACGCACGATATTATTTTGCACCAAGCGCGACAAATTACGGGTGATTAACTCGTGCACTGTTCCCAGTTTGGCAGCAATCACCGCATTTTTTTCGAGTGCAAACGGCACACCCAATGCCCCTGCCTCGAGGATATAGGCTGCCAAGCGCCCTAAAACTTGCTGAAAGGACAAAGTTTCGATGATATTCACCAAGGTACGTAAACGCGTGCCCAAAACACGCAGAAAGTGCAACAAAATTTCTGGGTAGCGTTTAAACACCTCGAGTAAAACGGCTTTGGAAATGAACCAGAGTTGACTATCCTCGAACAAGCTGCCGTGTGCTGGGTATGTGCCACCATCGAGTATTGGTAGCTCTGCCACACTTTGGTATTTGCGTTCAATCGCCAGAATCATTTCACGCCTGCCATTTGGAGCCATTTTATAGATTTTGACTGCCCCGGTTTCGACAATCCAAAGCCCCTTTGCTTCATCTCCCTCGAGGAACAAAACCGAATCGGCAAGGCGATATTCAGAAATCGCCACCTGTGCCAATTCACGCAAAATTGAATCTGAAAGCCCTAAAAAAAGCGGACAGTGCCGAAGTACCTGTAATGCTCGATTCGCCGCCATAAGCCCAGCTTACACCGTAACTCGAGCTACAGGTACCCCAGACTAAAGTCTAGGTTTGTGTTTTGGACTACTGTTACACTGTGTGGCGAAGGGGTCAAACCATGAAATTAACATTTAGCGCGGTTGTAGCTTGGTTAGCAGGTAGTGGTTTTTTGACTGCTTTGGCACTTGGTTTTGGAATTTTGGGTGGCGCGGGGGGATATACAGCCTACTACGCCAAAGCCACGAGTTATCTTTCAAATGATCCCCAAGCCTGCGTCAATTGTCACATCATGCGCGATGTCTACGATTCTTGGCAGAAATCACCGCACCATGCGGTAGCCGTATGTAACGATTGCCATTTGCCGCATGATTTTTTTGGTAAATGGCTCGCCAAAGCCGAAAACGGATTTAATCATTCCAAAGCCTTTACTTTGCAAAATTTTCATGAACCTATACGTGTCCATGAAAAAAATCTCGAGATTCTCGAGCACAACTGCCAGACCTGCCATGCCAATACCACGCACCAAATGACAGCAGAAGTAAAACAAGATAAGAGTTTTGGATGTCTACATTGCCACGCCAATGTTGCACATGGCGCAAGTCGCTAAAAGGAGCCTACTATGTCAAAGCCGATTCGGACACCACTCTTGACTGCCACAGTGTTTTTAGCCGGTGCGCTTGTGACCGTTGGAGTTTTGGCGCTCTATACCAATATTGTTGACCGAAGAGCCGAAGAACGCGAACGGGTTTTTCGTGTCACGGATGTGACCGAAGACACCCTAGACCCCGCCGAATGGGGCAAGAATTACCCCAGACAATACGACAGTTACAAACGCACCGTTGATATCGAACGTACGCGCTATGGCGGCTCAGAAGATTTTCAAAAGCTCGATAGCGACCCAATGCTGCGTACTCTTTTTGCCGGATACGCCTTTGGGATTGACTTCCGCGAAGAGCGCGGTCATGCCTATATGTTGAGCGATCAACGCGAAACCAAACGTGTAACCGAGCGCAAACAACCGGGTGCATGCTTGAACTGTCACGCCAGTGTATTGACCGCTTTTCGCGAAGCGGGGGTTAAAGCAGGTGTCCCCAACGATGAAAATCACCGTTGGGAAGCCGTACAAAAAGGTTTTTTTGAGGTCAATAAAATGCCTTATGCCGAAGCCACAAAGCTTGTCACTCACCCTGTTACGTGTGTGGATTGCCACAATCCCAAGACCATGGAAGTGCGCGTCACCCGACCGGCATTCATAACAGGGATTCGCGCTCTTGCGGCTTCAAATGACCCGCTACCAAACTTCCCAAGCATCGAACGTTGGCGCAAAACCGCACGTAGCACGCCATATGATCCAAACAAAGATGCCAGTCGTCAAGAGCTGCGCAGCATGGTCTGTACACAATGCCATGTCGAGTACTACTTTACAAAATCCGATAAACAACTCGTCTTTCCGTGGCAAAACGGCTTAAAAATAGAGCAGATTGAAAAATACTATAACGATAGCAACTATGCAGATTGGGAACACAAAATCTCTAAAGCCCCAACCCTGAAGGCGCAACACCCAGAAATGGAACTTTGGTCGCAAGGTATCCATGCTCGCAGTGGCGTAGCCTGTGCCGATTGCCATATGCCCTACGAACGCCAAGGTGCAGTCAAAGTCTCGAGCCATCACGTACGCAGCCCGATGCTCAATGTCGCAAGTTCTTGCCAAACCTGCCACCGCCAAGACGAAGAAGAAATCAAGTTCCGAGTCGAGGTGATTCAGAACCGCACCTTCAAACTGCTCAAAACCGCCGAAAGTGCAACGGTAGATTTAATCCGTGCTATTGAGACTGCAATGCAAAAAGGCGCAAGCGACGAGCAACTTAAATCCGCCCGCGAGTACCAGCGCAAAGCCCAATTTCGCGCCGATTTTATCAATGCCGAAAACAGCATGGGTTTCCATGCTCCGCAAGAAGCCGCTCGTATTCTTGCCGAAAGTATAGATAATGCGCGTTTGGGGCAACTCGAGATTGCCAAGCTCGGGTTGCGTTAAGTGTGAAGTGTTGGTCAAGAGAGTGACACCAAATTAAGTTATTCAGTCGCTTAAGTGACTGAAATAACCGAGCCATGCGAGTACGAACAATACCGAATGAAGTGTCTGAACGACAGTTTGACCGCTTTTTGGTCAAACGATAGTCATTAGCGTCATTCGGTGTGAACCAGTTGGCTCGCTCTTTTTTATCTCGAGTGCTTGACAAAATCCTTTTTAGGGTTTATTATTTCGGTGTTTAGCGAAATACCAAACAAGGAGGCGATTATAAGTAGTGCCGATTATTGCAGGTAGTGGGATTGGGCATTTGGAAGGCAGTTCGTTGGGGGTGCTCGCTGCACAAAAAACAGCAGTAGTGGGTTTTGTTAGTCTGGTTGGCGCAAGAAGACCTATTGATCGAGTACCCTTAGAGCAACTCACGCCCCAAGTCACCAGTGCACAACTCGAGGAAACCAAGCGAGTTTTGAGTAGCCTTAAAAATGGTCAGAGAGTACCCGCAAAGAGCATTCAACTCCCTGCACAACTGACCGCCACACTCTTTCCGCGACAGCAGAAATCGAAAAACTTTCGGCTCGAGTTTTGGTGCTTCGAGGCAAAACCGATATTCAGGTTGGAATTGCAGGTGCCACCCGTCTTGCCGCCGCTATTGGGCAAGAACCTGTGCTGCTCGAGAATGTCAACCACGTGCTCAAAACCGCTACACTCGAGCCAGTCTCGCAGAAGGTTGCTTACGCTGACCCGAAGCTGCCGATTGCGCTCAGTGTTCTCGAGTCACCGATAGAACACCATGAACGAAGTTTTTAAGGCACTTGCCGACCCCACCCGCCGCGAGGTTTTACGCGTATTGCGCGAGCGCGAGCGCAGTGCCGGGGAGTTATCTGCTCTTTTCCCTTTGGCAAAAAGCACGCTCTCTGGGCATTTTTCGATTCTCAAGGCTGCTGACTTAATCGAACAGGAAAAACGCGGCACAACAATTATCTATAGGCTCAACACCAGTGTCTTTGAGGAAGTTATGGCACACTTG
>JBKBVO010000082.1:0-10419 GCA_046289535.1 Deinococcales bacterium
GGCGTGAACCGAGATATACCAACCAACCCCAGAGGTTTCATCGCGGATAACAAAGCTCTTGAAGCCCTCATGGATTTCGGCTTGATCGTTAAAAAGCTTTGCTACATACTCGAGCGCTGCGCCGTTATAGCCAATCAGTGCGGGGTCTGCCCCGTGCTCGTGCCTAAAGTAACACCAATACACAGGATCAATTTGCGGGTGCCATGTACCATAGTTATTGCCATCTCTTGCGGTGACCGAGTACATCCGATGCAACCAGTCAGGACAGGTTTGATTGGGTTGCGGAACGGTTGCGCCTTCAGGGGCTTGCGGCGGAAGAGCAGGTGCGCCTGAGGGCGTGCCGTTTTCTTCGGCGAGTAGAAGCTCATAGGCAGGATTCCCCTTGCCAGGACTTGGGAGTTTTACTTCGCCAGCAGGAAAGGTCTTTTTATAGCTTTTATAGCCGCCGGGAATATCGCCACCTCTCATCCAATCGAGCAGCCAAGGTGCGGTTTTATTCCAGACTAAAGCCACAACGGCGGGACGGTTAAGTTTGAATACAAGCCAGTCACTGCGGCTCGAGTCTGAGGTCGGGATGGTGAGTGAATCCCAACCTATATAGCCAGGATACTGACTGTATCGGGGCTGGTACTTTAGGTTGCGGTAACTTGGTTCAAGTCGAATTTCTTTCTCCCGCTTGGATTCATTTTGAATGTAAAAGCGCTGCACTAAGGTGTGCGGTAGATTTGTTGGATGTGTAGCCCCTTGGCTCGACATACGCGGTGGAACAACTGGTAAAATCGGGTTTGCGGGTTGTCCGCACGCTGCTAAAGCAATAGCAAACGAAAAAATCAATGTTGCTGCATGAGTGATCTTCATGCTTGGCATTATGCAAAATTAGCACCTGGGTTTGCTGTAAAATACTTGGCTTTCCGCAAGCAAAACCCCCAAGGAAAGACCTTGGGGTAGATATTTCCATGATGCGGGACTTATTAACGCACACCCATTAAGATTTCCATTGTCAATTGGTCAAGGCGCTCCAAACCAGGTCCGCGAGCGCCGAGTGCAACTCGGTCAAAGCTGTGTGCCTTGAGTGCAGCCGCATTGGCAGGGCTAAAACTTGCAGTGAGGCTCGAGAGTGCCTCGTCTTTGTGGTGGTAGTGGGCGAGCAGCTCTTGGATTTCCTTGTCTGCATTAAATTGTTTGACTTTTTCTGCCAAGATTAAGTAAGTTCGCATGCAGCCTTTGGCAAACTCCCATACGCCGGCTTCGTCTTCGGTGCGCAGTGCGTGAGCATCGAAGTGCTTCATGCCTGCATAACCCGTATTCTCGAGCAACTTGACCAATAAAAAGGCTTGTTTAATATTTTCTGCTCCAAAGCGCAGGTCTTGGTCAAAGCGCCCAATTTTTTGGTCATTGAGGTCAATATGAAAAAGCTTTCCTGCGTCTATGGCTTGGGCAACGGCGTGTACAAAATTTAAGCCCGCCATGGTTTCGTGTGCGACCTCGGGGTTTAAGCCAAAGAGTTCTGGCTTCTCGAGCGTGTAAATAAAGGCAAGTGCCGAACCAACTACAGGAAAGTAAATATCGCCGCGTGGTTCATTGGGTTTTGGCTCGAGTGCGAATTTGTAGCCATAGCCCTGGGATTCGCTGTACTCTGCCAAAAAGTTTAAGGCTTCGCGCATATAGCCAAGTGCCGAAAGCGTGTTGCTGCCTGCGTCTACTTCTGCGCCTTCACGTCCTCCCCACAACACGTAGACTTTTGCACCAAGTTCTGCGCCTAAGTCCATTGAATTCATGGCTTTTTGGATTGCATAACCACGAATTTGAGCATTGGCATTGGTAAACGCGCCATCCTTAAATGCGGGGTCACTAAAGAGGTTGGTGGTTGCCATTGGCACTTTCATGCCCGTGTTATCAAGGGCTTTTTTGAAATTCAGAACAATTCGGTCGCGTTCGGCAGGGGTAGCATCTATTGGCACAAGGTCGTTGTCGTGTAGGTTCACGCCGTATGCGCCAAGGCTTGCGAGTTTCTCGAGCATATATTCGGGCGCAAGTGGGCTGCGCGTGGGGTTGCCAAAGGGGTCGCGCCCAATGTTGCCAACAGTCCAGAGTCCAAAGGTGAATTTGTGTTCGGGTTGAGGATCGTACATGAAAAACCTCTTGTATGAGGAATGAATGCGGCAGCGAACAGCAAGATTCGCTGATTTGGGAAATACGAACAGGGTTCGAGACGGAATCTTCAGGTGATTGGGGTATAGAAGAAGACCTCGCAAGCTGCAGAGGTGTTCTTAGGGTTTGATTGGGGCATGAAAATAGTCTAGCGCATTTTGACTTCATTGTCTCGGGGACAGCTTCGCCGCTTTGAATTGATTTTTGTCGGTGAGCAGACCATAAATAAATGTTGTGCTGGGGTGTAGCAAGGCACCAAGCCAGAGCCTGAAAGTTGTTGCAAACGAAATCAAAACCCAGAATTTTGCTATTTGCACCCAGTGATAGACTAGCGATATGTCGCACCCACGTTGGCGAGTGGCGGTTGCTTTGCCGCTTCCTGTCTTTGATTTTGCGCCGCTTGGCGCACCCGAATTGGGTTTGGGCAAGCGTGTGCTCGTGCCTTGGCAAACGGGGGTGCGCGTTGGTGTGGTTTTGGCAGTGGTGGAAGGGAGCCTCGAGCGCAGTTTAAGTAGCAAAGACACCATTGCCGTGCTCGACGAAAGCCCACTCCTTGATGCCAGCACTTGTGCAGCCTTACTCGAGATCGCCGCGCAAAATCTGGTGTTTGAGGGTTTGGTTTGGCAAGATTTTATGCCTTTTGGACTCGAGCCAAAGTACACGCATTGTGTGCAGTTGGTGCAGGGCGCAGATGTGAGCGCACTCCCTGAGCAGTGTGCGCGGTTGCGGGTGCCGCACAGCGCTGCTGAACTCGACCCAAGTTTGCTCGAGTTTTTGCGCCAACAGGGATTGTTGCTCGAGACCGTGACCTTGGAGCGCGAAAACCGTGAACTGATTCGTGCTGTTGCTACTCCTGCTGCGCTCACGCCTAAGCAAGCAAGTGCGCTCGAGCTTTTAAGCCAACACGGTAGTTTTTCGAGCCTCAAGCAATGGGCACAAACAGCCCAGGTGTCTACGGGGGTGGTTACAAAGCTGCTCGAGTTGGGCGCGGCGCGGCGTGAATTCGAGCCATTGCCACTGCGTTTGCCAGATTTTGGGCAAACTGAACCATTGCCTAAAACAAAGGTCAGTCTACAAGACAACGCCAATTTTCTGGAATCCGAGCAGCACACCAGATTACACGGTGGTAAGCCCAAAGAGCGCTTTGCTTTGATTGCTGAATTGATACAGCGAGCCGTTCAGCGTGGGCAGAGTGTGCTTTACCTTGTTCCGGACCACCAGCGTCTTACTCGAGCGTTCAGTGCCCTGGGTGGAATTGCCAAAAGTGCTCAGATATGCGGTGAGTTGCGCCCACTCGAGCGTGAAGCGGTTTGGCGGCACTGTGCTTCGGGCAGTATTTCGCTGCTTTTTGGAACATATATGGCGCTCTGTGCGCCGCTTGTGGATTTGGGTCTGATTATTCTCGAGGATGAGCTATCCGATGCTTACAAACTGATGGGTGGCTCGAGAGTGTTTGTACCTGATGCTGCCCAGATACGTGCCAAAAATGCAGGAGCACGATTGCTTTTTGTGGGTAGCGTGCCCGCTGCTGAAAGTCTTTTATTGCCTGGTATTGTGTTGCGAGCTCCTAAATCACGGGTTCATGTGGTTGACTTGAGTGCTGCCCCCCAAGCACCAGAGATTGGACCCTTGGCATATCAGCCTCATGCCAAGGGTTCTTTTCCGCTCTCCACAGACCTGAAACGGTTATTGCGTCAAACCGCCGAACGGCGTAGGCAAGCGGTGGTGATTGCACCAAGGCGTGGTTACAGTGCGGTTGTGCGTTGCAATGATTGTGGCTGGGTACCATTTTGCCCACATTGCGATGTGCCGCTCAAGTTTCATGCTCGTGCGAGACGGCTAGAGTGCCACCAGTGTGGGTATAACAGCGCTCCACCTGTGCGTTGCCCCAAGTGTGAAGGGTTGGTTTTATCGCCGCGTGGACCAGGCAGTGAGTGGATAGAACGTGAACTCAAAGCCTTTTTGCCACAATCTAAGATTTACCGTTATGACCGCGACCATAAAGATGATACAACTGCGCTTTATGCAGGTGAAAGCGGGGTTTTGGTGGGTACGACTGCAGTGCTGAGTTTGCCGCCCCCGCCAGACTTGGCGCTGATTGCACTTTCTTTTGCCGATACCATGCACTCGAGTCCCGATTTTCGTGCGGGAGAGCGCTTTCATGCACTGCTGCGCCGTCTGCTCGAGTGGCATCCAAGCCGTGCTCCGCTTTTATTGGTGCAAACTTTTGATGGGCAACACAAGGCGTTGCAGCAAATAATACAGCAGCAAAGTGCAGAACGCTTTGCTGATTCAGAACTCGAGAGCCGCCAGACCTTCCTGTACCCACCATTTGCAAGGCTTGCGCAAGTTCAGGTTTCTGCAAGGCGAGAACAAGACAGTGAAATTGCTGCCAGTCAACTTGGCAGTTTGATTCGTGACCGAGGCGCTCTCGGGATTGAGCTTTTGGGACCTGCTCCTGCCAGCATTGCGCGGCAAAAGGGTTTATTTGTGTTTCAGTTGTTGGTGCGTGCAAATAGTGCCGAGCGCCTGACGTACCTACTCGAGCCTGCGCGGGCGTTTCGAGCTTCGGGGGTGCGGGTGCGGGTGGAGATGAACCCAAGACAACTGACGGATTTACTCGACTAAAATGCTATGATTGTGGCTATGTGTATCAAAAAAGATGATGTTGTCAGCCTCGAGTACCGCCTTACTGTAGCCGAAAGTGTTGTGGATGCCAGTGAGGGCGAGCCGCTTTTGTACCTCCATGGGTATGGCAACATTATTGCTGGACTCGAGCAAGCGCTAGACGGTATGAAACTTGGCGAAGAAAAAGTGGTTGTGATTCCGCCACAAGATGGGTACGGCTTATACGACGAAGAAATGATCCAAACCATTCCCGTGAGCAGTTTCGATGATGAACTCGAGGTTGGTGGGCACTACACAGGCGAAAACGAAGACGGTGAGCCGGTCAGTTTTGTGGTGCTGGAAATCGAAGGCGAGAATGCGCTGGTGGATTTTAACCACCCACTTGCGGGTGATACTTTAGAGTTTTGGGTCAAGGTTGTGGGAGTGCGCGAAGCTACACCCCAAGAACTCGAGCATGGACACGCGCACCATAATGCAGTAGTTCAGGCGTAAAAAAACGGTACACTGAAGGTATGACCACAACTGAACTTGTTGCTCGAACTCGAGCCTTTATTGAAAAAGTTGTTATTCCCAAAGAACGTGAATTAGGTACGGATTTTGGTCTGGAGCAGCTCGAGCACGTGCGCACCGAACTGCAAGCCGAGGGGCGTGCGTCGGGCTTGTGGTTGCCGCATTTGCCCAAAGAAATCGGTGGTCTGGGGCTACCTTGGGTTGAAGCCCACAAAATTTTTATCGAGGCTGGGCGCAGTATGCTTGGACCTCAAGCCTTGAATATTGCTGCTCCCGACGAGGGTAATATGCACCTTTTGCACGTTGTCGCCAATGCTGAGCAAAAAGAGCGTTGGCTTTTGCCACTGGCACGAGGTGAAATCAGGTCGTGCTTTTCGATGACCGAACCGCCTCCGGGTGCTGGTTCAGACCCAAGTATGCTTCAAGCCAGTGCAGTACGCGAAAACGGTGTTTGGAAACTCGAGGCAAAAAAGTGGTTTATCTCGGGTGCATGGGGTGCTGCTGTGACCCTTATTTTGGCACGCACTTCCGAGGGTGCAACAATATTTATGATTCCAATGAATCACCCAAAAATTCACCTCAAGCGTGTCATCCCTGCGCTGGATAGCTTCTCGCCCGGTGGGCACTGCGAGCTTGATTTTGATGCGCTCGAGTTAAGCGATGCGGATATTTTAGGCGAACCGGGTAAGGGTTTTGATTACGCGCAAATCCGCCTAGACCCTGCGCGATTAACCCACTGTATGCGCTGGTTGGGTGTAGCGATTCGTTCACTCGAGTACGCCGAACGCTACGCGCTTGAGCGCTCGAGTTTTGGCAAGACCTTATCCGAGCAGCAAATGGTGCAACAGATGGTCGCCGACAGCCACATCGAGATTTTCGCCTGTAAAACCATGATTGAAGCCGCTTGCCGTGTTTTGGATCGCCATGAGCGTGTGCGCCACGAAGCCAGCATGACTAAAGTTTTTGTCTCTGAAGCGGTCAATAAAATCATAGACCGCAGCCTGCAAATTATGGGCAGTACGGGGATTAGCGAGGATTACCCAGTCTCGAGTTTTTACAAAGAAGCTCGCCCGTTCAGAATTTATGATGGCGCAAACGAAGTGCACCGCATGAGCATCGCCAAGCGTGCGTTTCGGCGAGCGAGCGAGGCGGCGCACAAATAAATTGATGCTGTCGCTCGAGCCAGCCAGGTGCTGTGTTCCTGCTCGAGCCAGCCAGGTGTTGTATAACAAAAAAGCGCCCCGTGCTCGGGGGCGCTTGCGGGAGAGCCGAATCTATAAGCCAAGTGCTTTTTTGGTCAGTGTCACAATCTCATCCATCGTGTCCGCCACAGGCACTTTGGCATTTGCCATTGCCTCGAGTTTAGATTCGGCAGTACCGACATTGCCCATAATCAGCGCCCCGGCGTGCCCCATGCGCTTGCCCTTTGGCGCAGTGCGCCCCGAGATGAAGGCAATCACGGGTTTCTTCATATTCTGAGCAATCCACTCGGCGGCTTGTTCTTCGTCTGCACCACCGATTTCGCCAATCATGACCACGGCATCGGTGTTGGGGTCTTCGTTGAACATCGGCAGCAGGTCAATAAACGTTGTGCCAATAATCGGGTCGCCACCGATGCCCACCACGGTGCTACAACCAATATCGGCAGCAGCGAGCATGGCGCTGGCTTCGTAGGTCAATGTGCCACTTCTCGAGATCATGCCCACGCGCCCAGCCTTGAAGGTGCTGGCGGGCATAATGCCAAGTTTGCATTCGCCTGGGGTAATCAAGCCGGGGCAGTTTCCGCCAATCAGGCGCACATTGGGCATAGACTTAATTTCTTTGACCACGCGCATCATGTCCAGCACGGGCATGCCTTCGGCAATGTTCACAATCAGGGGCACACCTGCGTGGGCTGCCTCGAGCGTCGCATCTGGGGCGGCGGCTGGCGGCACAAAAATAATGCTGGCATCAATCTCTGGGTGCGCCGCTTTGGCTTCGGCAACGCTGTTGTACACGGGCACAGACTTGCCCAAAGCGCTAAAAGTTTGTCCGCCTTTACCGGGGGTGCTGCCCGCGATAACTTGAGTGCCATACTCGAGCATTTTTTCGGCGTGATATGCGCCTTCGCGCCCAGTGATGCCCTGTACCAAGACCTTGGTGTTTTTGTTGACCAGAATGCTCATGCGCTGACCTCCTTGACCACGGCGGTCGCGGCTTGCATCATCGTGGGGTAGATATTGATTGGCTTATCCTTTAAGAGTTCATTGGCTTCGGCAACTGCAGTTCCTGCCACGCGCATGGCGAGCGGCTTACTCAGGATACCCTCCTCGAGTGCACGAATCACACCCTTGGCAACCTCGTCGGCGCGCGTAATCCCGCCAAAGATGTTGATTAAGATGCCCTTTACGTCTGGGTCTTTGCAGACCAATTTGACGGCGTTGTAAACAATATCGGCTTTTGCTCCACCGCCGATGTCTAAAAAGTTGGCAGCCCTGCCTCCGACCCTCGAGACCACATCCAAGCTGGTCATGACCAAGCCCGCGCCGTTACCAATCACGCCGATGTGCCCATCGAGCTTTACATAGCTAAAACCAAAGGCTTTGGCTTCGATTTCGAGTGGGTGTTCTGCCTCGATTTCGCGGTACGCTTCCAAATCGGGGTGGCGGCTCATCGCGTTGTCGTCAATGTCAATTTTGGCATCGGCAGCAATCACATCGCCCCCTGCGGTAATTACAAGCGGGTTGATTTCCGCAAGCGTGGCATCCGAACCAGCGCAGGTGTGCCACAAGCCAACCATCATTGCCGCGATTTTGTTTAAGTTGCCTTCGAGTCCTGCTTTTAAGGCAATTTGACGAGCTTCAAATGGGCGCAAGCCCTTGATTGGGTCTATGGCAAAACGCACGATTGCATCGGGGTTGGTGGCGGCAACTTCTTCGATGTCAACGCCGCCTTCTTTGGAAACCATCAGGGTAAAGCTCTGCACATTGCGGTCGTGAATCATGCCGCAGTAATACTCTTTGGCAATGTCTACCGCTTTGGCAACCAGCACTTTTTTAACGGTTAAACCCTTGATATCCATGCCCAAAATCGCTTGGGCTTTCTCGAACGCTTCGTTTGCATCTTTGGCAAGTTTGACGCCACCAGCTTTGCCACGCCCACCAACATGGACTTGGGCTTTGATGACGGTCATTGCGTTGTATTCAAGTGCAATGGCTTTGGCTTCTTCGGGTGTGCGGGCAATTTTGCCCGGAGGAACTGGTACGCCATAGCTTGCGAGCAGTTCTTTGGCTTGGTATTCGTGCAGTTTCATGCGCCTCCTGAGGAATCAGGCTCGAGTTGGTCTCGAGCACAAACTTTAGAAGTTTACACCGAAGATGATGGGTGCAAAAGCTGTCCTCACTACGGTGACAGCTATATAACAATCAGTCCAATCGAGACCAAACACAGCACCGTCCCAAAAAGCTGCCACCCGAGTAAGCGCTCGCGCAAGACCAATACTGCTAAAAATAGAGTAAACGCAGGATACAACGAACTCGAGACCGCACTGACATCCAGCCTCCCTACTTGCCCAGCCAGCGCAAAGAACAGATTTCCCAAGCTGTCGCAGACTCCAGCCACCACCACCAATGGAAACAAGGTTTTAGGAAGTTGTGGCACCGGATTTTTTTGCCAGGCAATCGCAGAAAACACCAAAACAACGGTGGTCAAGCGCAGTAGTACCATACTCCAGCCAATATCGCCGCTCGATAATTGTGCAGTAAACGAAAAAATCCCACCAAAGGCTATGCCTGCGACTAAGGATAAGACCAACACTTCTCGAGTCAGGCGCACTGCCCCAATTGGGCGCGAGAGCAACCACACGCCTATTCCAGCCAACATAAAGCCGAGCCATTTTTGCCACGTAGGTACGCCTTCTGTAAAAGCGCTGACTGCCACGGCGACTATGTTGGCAACCACTGCTGTAATCGGGGCTACCAGACTCATTTGCCCACCTGCAAGGGCGCGGTAAAGCGTGATTAAGCCAACCACGCCCAGCGCGCCCGCTGCCACTGCAAAAAGTGCATCGTGCAACAGCGGCATTGGGGAACCGCGCAGCAGCGCAAGGCAAACCAAAAATCCCAAACCCACGAGGCTGGAGACCCGCAGCACCGAAAATGCCGTGCTGCGCCTTGAAGCAAGCCCGCCTGCAAAATCGCCACAGCCCCATGCAAACGCCGCAGCCAAGCCCAACAGGGCTGCGAGCAAGTCGGGGGTCATCTGCCGATTCCTGACTCGAGCACGTACACTTCTTTTGCGCCCAAAGCCTCGAGCAGTGCCGCTGCGTACGCCGAGCGCCGCCCATTGGTGCAGACCACCACCAATGGGTCAGGTGGGAGTGTCGGGTTTCCATCCTCGAGTTCGCCGAGCGCGATGGGGTAAATATTGGGAAACCGAAGCGGCTTGAGGCTGCGCTCGAGGTCGTCACGGATGTCTATAATGCTGGCGTTTTTGGGAATGGCATTTTGGTGAATATGCTGCATTAAGGGTTATTGTAGCGCACGAAATACAAACTCCAAACCGTTGAAGGCGTAGGTGCCCACTACCAAATCATCGTCGTTGTACACACCAACCCGCACGCTGATGGTCGTGCCGACTCGAGGGAATTTAAGATAGTGCTCGAATTCACCCTGTTCGTCGCTTTTTTTGCGGTAATAGGCGCGCATTTGCGCTTGCTGCTGTGCGGCGATGCGTGGCAGAACATTTTGGGTGATTTCGGTCTTATCCGCGCGCCAAAACCTGACCATTGCGCTCGAGCAGCCCGGTCCGCACTGGTAGGTGGTCTGACCGATGAGGTCTGTGCCGTTTTTTGTGCGCCAAACGGCGAATTCGCCACCGCCATTGATTTCGTGTTCGTAAGCGATGTAGCCGTTTTTCAGGTCTATTTTGAGCGAAGCGGCGGCGATACCACTCTTGTTGGCGTGGGTTTTCCAGTAATCGAGAACGGTTTTTTGCCCTGTGCAGAAACAATACTCGAGACCAGCAGTGCGCCGAGAAGTGCGATTTTCATACCCCGCAGCCCCAGTCGAGCAGCCTGCTAAAGCCTTTGCCATTCCAACCGTGAATACTCACCCCGTAGCCTTCATAGACTTCATCTTCTAAAAAGACTTC
>JBKBVO010000262.1:0-2294 GCA_046289535.1 Deinococcales bacterium
GGTGAATCGCTTCGAGCACAACACGCTCCGCAATTTGAGACTCTTTAGGAAAAGGCAGTTGCACTAAAATACCGTGTGTGTTCGGGTCGGCATTTAACTGGGCTATAAACTCGAGCAGCGCCTCTTGGGTTGTATCGGCAGGGAGTTCGGTCAGGGTACTAGCCAAGCCGATTTTTTTGGCACGTTTAGCTTTCATACGTGTATAGGACACACTCGCAGGGTCATCGCCAAGACGAATCACGTGCAGATGTGGCTGCACAGAGAGCAGCGCAAGTTCGGCTTGGGCTTTTCCGAGTAAAGCAGCAGCAGCAGCATTCCCATCAAGGATAATAGGCATAAAAAAATCCTTTGTGAAACTAAAGAGTGGATGTATTTTTGGTTTTAACCCGCTTGCGCTCGCTAGCCTTGGGTTGTGCATAACGATCTAAATAGCGCGACAGAACACCATTGACAAAACGTCCAGAATCATCGCCGCCATAGCGTTTAGCCAGGCGCACTGCAACATCAACAACCACCAAAGACGGTGTAGGAAACGCCGAAATCTCGAATGCCGCAAGCCGCAAAATAGCCAAATCGGTCTGGCTCATCTGCGAAAAAGTCCAACCCTCGATGACTTGCTCGAGCCTGCTGTCTATTTCATCACGTTGGTCGTCAAAACCCAAAAGCAATTTATGGGCAAAAGCCAGCGCGGCAGCATCGAGTTGCCCTGGTCCCTGCTCGAGCATTCCTTCTTCGGTTTCGGGGTCTAGGGCATCGTCTAGGGCATGCTGCAAATCCAGTTTGGCTTCTTGCCAGGCTTGGTTAATGCTGTGTTTACCCTGCTCGCTCGAGAACAAAACCCGGAACGCCAATTCTCTGGCTTTATTGCTGCCTTGTAGATTCTGACTAACCATTTGCCACCGCAGGCAAGACCACACCCTGTACAGTTACATTGACACTTGTGACCGTTAAGCCAGTCATTACCGAAATGTTTTCCGCAACAGTACGCTGTACTTCTTTTGCCACATCGGGAATCACTCGCCCGTAATCAATATTCACACTCAGATCCACAGTGACGCTATTGCCATCTCTGGCGACATTGATACCTTTTAGGCGTTTGCCATTAAAAAATTCGCCAAGTTGTAGCGGCGGTGTCACAGGCACTACGCCCTGTACACCCTCGAGTGCAATGCTGGCGATACCTGTAATCACGTCCTTGTTGATGTCCACATCCAGATTTTTAGGAGCTTTTGCAGCCATGTGTTCATTGTAACGCTAAATTCCCGAGTTGGATATGGGGATTTCGCCATGTGTCATCAAATTGTCACCTCAACTTGCTAGTCTGAGGGCACTGTGAAAGCTATTCTCGAGAATGCCACTCATCCCCATTGCCATGTTGTGCGCGACACGGCTGCTGCCCAATTTTTAACCGATCCGCGCACCAGCATTTTAATCGAGCCTTTTGTCGAACAAGAAAGCACCATCACCGCTGCCGCCAACCGGGTCAGGGTCTCGAGTTTGCGGATGTTTCGTGCTGTGCAACGTATGGAAGCACTTGGTCTGGTGCGCGTCACCAGGGCAGCACCGCGCCGAGGCAGACCTCAAAAATACTACCGCTCTGTGGCAGACCGTTTTTTTGTACCTTACAACCAGCTTGGTTCGGACACACTCGAAGACTTTTTACTCGAGCAAGATGATCGGGTACGGCGGGTGCTTTTTCATTGTTTGTCCGACCATATGCAAGAAATTTTAGGTGATGAATCTAAACCGGGGCGCATCATTCGCCGCCGCCCCAGCGCCCCAGACGACAGTGTGGGCAGAATGGAATCCTATTCTGTAGCGAATCTGCACGAAGCCAATCTCGAAAACCCTACGCCGCTGCTTTCAAGCCAAGATAGCTTGGGCTGGTCGGATTATGCTGCTTTGCAGTTAGACCGCGAATCGGCACTCGAGTTACGCCGCGAGCTTTCGGTACTGTTTGCCAAATACGCCAAGCCTCGGGGTAAACAACAATTTTTGTTCCGCAGCGCCCTTGCGCCTGTGCGCGAACCTTTAGCCGATTTGCTCGATAAGCCAAAACGCTGACCAGCCTGCGTATAACCCAACACCAAACCTGCGTAAGCTCGAGTACGTCTTGTCTTTGGTTTTCGGGGTAAACTGTTTGGCGTTGACGCGCCTCGCGTCTCGAGTCCTCAAAGGAGACCATTTATGGGAAAATATGTTGATTTAACCGATGCCAACTTCGATAGCCAAATTGCCGAGGGTTTAACCCTTGTGGATTTTTGGGCTGCGTGGTGTGGACCATGCCGTGCGGT
>JBKBVO010000263.1:0-2284 GCA_046289535.1 Deinococcales bacterium
GCTCCCAACTGCGCCACATCCCCAAGCACCACAAGGATAACATCCCCTCGAGATGACTACAAGTTCTGTGTTAGTCTTGCAAGCTATGGCAGGACACAGTAAATGGGCGCAGATTAAACGTAAAAAAGCCGTCACCGACAAAAAACGCGGCGCAATGTACTCCAAGCACCTAGCGGCAATCACTGCCGCTGTTCGCAGTGGAGGCAGTGGTGACCCGAGTGCCAACCTCTCTTTAAAAAACGCGCTCTCGCTTGCAAAGCGCGATGGTGTGCCCGCCGATAACATCGCAAAAGCCATCGAACGCGCGTTGGGTGGCGGCGAAGGGGTACAACTCGACGAAGTGATTTACGAAGGCTATGCCCCCGCAGGCGTAGCGGTGATGGTTTATGCCCTGACCAACAACCGCAACCGTACCGCGGGTGAGGTGCGCCATGCTTTCACTAAATATGGTGGTAACATGAGCGGTGGTGTGGCGTGGATGTTCGAGCGCAAAGGTTTAATTACTTTGAGCAAAAACGACGATGATACCCAGTTGCTCGCTATGGACTTGGGTGCAGACGATCTCGAGGTCTACGACGATGAGGGCGAACCACGCATGGATGTTTACACCAGTTTTGCCGACCTGATGCCCGTTGCAGAAGGATTTCGCAAGGCTGGACTCGAGCCAATCAGTGCCGAATTTACCAGTATTGCCAGTAATACCATAGCGCTTTCTACAGATGACGAACAGAAAGTGATGAAGATGCTTGAGGCACTTGAAGACCTCGATGATGTGCAGCAGGTTTACTCAAATGCTGAATTTGGAGAATAAAAATTTCAACTATCTTCTAAAGCCACCCCAAAACCGCGTATACTGCGCTCATGCAAACAGATTGTCGGAGGAAGTTGTGAAGGGCAACATTACTGTAACCGAAAACGCATTGGCGAGTTTACTTGGGCTTGCTGCACATGAGGTGCCAGGGGTGGTTGGAATGGCTCCTGCAAACCTCAAAGAGGGTATCCAAAAGATTTTAGGGCAGCCTCAGTCTCGAGATGGGGTTGTGGTCAATGGTGAGGGCAATACCCGCACTTGCGAGGTATTTGTGGTTGTTGCTTTTGGCACGGCAATTCATGCTGTTGCCGAAAATGTTAAAGACCGTATTACCCATACCGCAAAAGCCTTGGGTGGTATCGAACTATCTAGCGTTAAGGTTCATGTCGTAGGCGTTGCCAAACCAGGTGCACAGCAAAAAAAGAAGGGGGCGCGAGGTGGATAAACTTTCGAGTCAGCAATTAGCCGAGTGTTTTTTATATGCGACCGATTGGCTTGGGGTTTATAAAGAAGAAACCAATGCTTTGAATGTCTATCCTGTTCCAGATGGTGACACGGGTACAAACATGCACCTGACAATGCAATCGGTGCGTCGCGAACTCGATATTGCAGACCATGCCAATATGGCAGAAGTGGCACGGGGCATTTCCTACGGCTCGCTTTTGGGTGCTCGAGGCAATTCAGGTGTGATTTTAAGCCAGTTGCTCAAGGGTTTCGCCGAAGTGGTGCGCGAACAAAGCGAGATAAGTGCCCAAACCCTTACCGAAGCGCTCGAGCAAGGTGCAAAAACTGGCTACGCCGCCGTCATGAAACCTGTAGAGGGCACAATTTTGACTGTTGCACGCGAAACCGCCGAAGCCGCTCGCGCTACCTTGACCGCAACCCCCGAAATCGGCGTACAAGCGCTTTTAGAAAATAGCATTAAACTGGGCTATGTTTCGCTCGAGAACACAAAAAATCTTTTGCCTGTGTTGAAACAAGCCAATGTCGTGGATTCAGGTGGTGCGGGCTTTTTGCGGGTTTTAGAGGGTATCCACGCTAAACTCGCAGGACTCGAGTTACCGCCAGCTCCTGTGGTCGAATCCTATGCGCAAGATCAATTCGAAAGCGAAGAATTTGGTTACTGCACAGAGTTTTTACTCGAGAATGCCCTTAAATCTGCCAGCGAAATCCGTGAAATGGTACAGCCGTTTGGAGATAGCTTACTTGTAGTTGGGGCAGAGGGTTTTGTAAAAGGGCACATCCACACCGATGACCCTGATGGCTTACTTGCGACCGTGGCGCGTTACGGAAAAATGGTGCGCTCAAAAATCGAGGATATGTCTCAACAGCACACCGAAATTCTAGCGATGGCAGGGGCAGCCAGCAAAGCAGATGCACCCGCAACGGGGGCGGTAGCCGTGGTTTCGGGGTATGGGTTAATTAAGGTATTCCGTTCTTTGGGGGTGCGAATCATCAGTGGCGGACAAACCC
>JBKBVO010000264.1:0-2282 GCA_046289535.1 Deinococcales bacterium
GAGTCGAACTTAAGCCCACCTTACGCCCCATGCTCACATCGGCGGCAATCGCGTCCTTTGCCCCATTTTTGGCAATGCACTCGAGAAATGCGGCTTTGTTCAAACCAACATAGGTTGCGTATTCGGCGAATTGTTGGGGCGCAGCCTGTGCCGAGGAGTCGCTCCACTGCTCTTGACCACGAAACAAAATGGCTTTGTACTCCTCAAAACGCCCAGATTCCTGGGCACAAGCAGCCGCCTGCGATGCAATCGGAGCATTGGGGTGTTGCTGTAACGGAAAATCGCGGTAAGCAAAGCGCACTAAACCAGTATCCACGAGTTCAGATTTGAACCGACCCTCGAATTGTGTAGCAAAGGCAGCACAAGCGGGGCACTGATAATCGGAAAACTCGACAACGGTATTTTTAGCGCTGCTCGAGCCACTCACAAAGCGCGCACCCTCGAGCGCATCGCTGCCGACTTTGCGCAGCTCGAGGCTGCGCGTCGTGCCATCAGCAGTAAAAGAGACCGTAAGGGTTTCGCCCGCCGTATCGACCGCAGTATTTGCTCGAGTCACGAACAACACCAAGGCAACACCGAGCACCGCCACGCCTGCAAGCGCTCCAAAAAACAAAGACTTTGAATTCATATACACCTCTTTCGGTATGCTACAACAAAACCCAGCGCAGCCATTGTAGCGATGCTTGATGATGGTACGATGTGCCGTTATACACACATTGCATGCGCTGTGAACAAGATTGGCGGTACCAGTGTACCCAAGCGGCTTGAGTCCTGAGCCAGCGTTTGAGGCATACAGACTTGGCAGAAACCACTCGAGCCTGTAATCTTGGTAGCTCGAGACGAATCCATGTCAGGTCGAGCTGCAAGCAAAGAAGGTGGTACTTATTCCTGCAAAATGTCACATTGTAACCTATGGCTGTCAAATGAACGAATACGACACCCACGTGGTCGAGTCTCAGCTCGTAGCATTGGGTGTAGAACTCGTCAAAGCCATAGACGAAGCCGATTTTGTACTCGTCAACACCTGCGCAGTGCGCGGCAAACCCGTGGACAAGGTGCGCGCCGTACTCGGCAACCTGCGTAAAGTCAAAAGGCAGCGCGGATTGCTGGTCGGAATGATGGGTTGCCTAGCACAGCTCGAAGAAGGGCAAGAAATCGCTCAAAAATACGAAGTGGACATTTTGCTTGGACCCGGAGCACTGCTCGACATTGGCAAGGCACTCGAGTCGAATACGCGCTTTTGGAGCATGGCATTCAAAGACGATATTCACGATTTTGTTCCACCTGCACCGCAAAATAGACTCTCGGCACACCTGACCATTCAGCGTGGCTGCGACCATCACTGCACCTACTGCATTGTTCCAGAGACGCGCGGCAAACAGGTGAGCCGCCACCCAGACCTGATTTTGCGCGAACTCGAGAGTATTCAAAAAGCAGGAGCGCTCGAGGTTACGCTGTTGGGACAAAATGTCAACAGCTACGGCAAAGACCAAGGCGGCTACCCAGACTTTGGCGACTTGCTGCGCATGGTCGGCAAAAGCGGTATCCCACGCATTAAATTTACTACCAGCCATCCGATGGATTTTTCGGATAACATCATCGAAGCAATCGCCGAAACCCCAAATGTCTGCAAATTTATCCACTTGCCAGTACAGAGCGGTAGCAACAAGGTTCTGAAACTGATGGGGCGAGAATACACCAGAGAATGGTACCTCGAGCGCGTTGCAAAAATGCGCTCGCTCATTCCTGATTTGTTTATTAGCACAGACATTATTGTGGGATTTCCCAACGAAACAGAGCAGGATTTTCTCGAGACCATTTCGCTTTACGATACCGTGCAATACGACGCCGCCTTTATGTTCATCTACAGCGCCCGCCCGGGCACACCAAGCCATAAACACTTTACCGATATGCCCAAAGAGATCAAGACCGAACGCCTCAATCGCCTGATTGAGCGGCAAAAGCACTGGTCGCAACTCAAAAATTCGGCACTCGTTGGGCGTGAAGTCGAATGCCTGATTCGCGGCACAGCGTACGAGCCATCGTTTATGGAGGGTCATAGCGAAGGAAATCATCCTGTGCTGTTACCCGCAAGCCAAGCCACAAAGCCGGGCTTGTATCGCGCCGTGGTGGAACACGCCACACCACACATGCTCTTTGGGAAAGTCACACAAACAATCAAGCAAGCTGATTTTGTGCCGTTCGAGCTGCATAGCTCGGCACACTCGAGTGCACTGATGAGCGAATAATTTTTGGTGTTTAGCTGGACAAAAACAGCCAAA
>JBKBVO010000083.1:0-10146 GCA_046289535.1 Deinococcales bacterium
CTGCGGGCATTTTATGCCAGTTGCGTTGCCCACTGGCTTTGAGATGATAGACCTCGACAGGCAAAGCCGCTTCACGCCCAATCTGAATGGCTTCGTCCAGCGCCTCGAGAAAAGTATCGCCTTCGGAGCGCAAATGTGTGATATACACCCCACCATACCGCGCGACAGTTTGGCAAATAGCAATGATTTCTTTGGTGTTGCAGTATTCGTCTGGCGGGTAAATCAGTGCGTATGCCACACCAAAAGCACCATCTTGCATCGCTTGGGCAGTCAGGGTTTGCATCGTCTCGAGTTCGCTTTGGCTGGCTTCGCCCATCTTCAGACCACAAACGTATTCGCGCAATGTGCCGCCCGCCAGAAACGATGCCACATTGGGACTCACCTTGCCCTCGAGTGCTTCCAGCCAATCGGCAAAGCGTGTCCAGTTTTTGGCTTGCTCACGCCAATGCTCAGGCACAGGGTAACTCTCAGGAATTGGGTCTTGACGCAAGCCACCAAAAGGGGTGGGTGTCCAGCCTTCGCCCATGACCTCGAGGGTCACACCTTGGGTGATTTTGCCTAAACAGCGCCCATCGCGCATCAATGGCACAATGCTGTGGCTTTGGATATCAATAAATCCAGGTGCAAGCACCATGCCCTGTGCGTCTACAACAGTTGTGGCGCTGCCCAAACCGCCAGGGTGCGAAACAGCCACGATTTTATCGCCCAGAATTCCAACTTCGCCCCAAAACCAAGGGTTATTAGCACCATCCACGATTTTGGCATTGATGATTTTGATGTCCATGTAGAGCAGTTTACGCCCTCCCAGCAAGGCGCTGCCTGACTTGTGGCAGCAGTTTATAAAGCGCCTCGGCTTCAACAGGTTTTAAGACCACCTCGAGCCTCTCGATGTCTAGAGCTGCAAAATTACGCAACTCAGAGGTGCTGTTGGGGTGCATGACTGCAACGCGCACCCAAAACCGCGCCAGGGTTTTATTGGGTTCGGTGCGTGCTGCCGCAACCAAGAACTCGAGCAACAGGTTGACCGAATTCACTTTTTGGGCAAGCTCTAGCACCTCGAGCAGGTGGGTTTTAGCGGTATCAAATTTTTTTTGTGCGCTCTGGGCATGGGCAAGGTTCAGCAGGCTGTTGGCGATAGTCCATTGCGAACCTTGTCGACGGAAAATCTCTAAACTCTGCAAGCTATAGGATTCGGATTCGGCATACTGCCCATCCAGCAATGTAGACCAACTTAACCCTGTCAAACACAGCGCAATGCCTTTTTCGTAGTTGTGTGCTTTGTTGATCTCGAGTGCAGCCTGCAAAAGTTCGATGCGCCGTTTTTGTCGTCCAGCTTGTCCCTCGAGCCGACCAAGTAGGGTCAGGGTGGCTGCGACGCGCAAGGGGTCGTTTACGGTTTTGACCAGCGCTAAAGAATCCTCGAGATACTGCCGAGCAGTGGAGATATTGCCCAAATAAAATTCGGTGTTTCCAAGCCAATACAGCGCCTTAGCAAGGGTACTGGGGTCGTTTGCTTGTTTGGCGAAAACAAGCGATTCTCTCGCGGCTTTTAAGACAGCACCAAACTGCGATTTGCCACCCGCCACCCGCACTTTACCCGAAATAGCCTCGGAGATGAGGCGCGGTTCTTGATACATCCGAGCCAGTGCCTCGGCTTGGGCAAAGGCTGTGAGTGCGGCATCAAATTGGTCAAGTTCGTGCAGACACTCCCCAATGTGCAAATGCAGTTGCAACCGCTCGAGCCAAGTTTTGGCTTGTGGCAGTTGTTTTTGGGTATCCTCGAGCCGTTCTTGCCAGTTCAATTGAGCGCCTTTCCGTAATACGGACAGTTCGCACCTTGCTGCATTGCAGGACAACGCAACTGCCCAGCACGCAGTGCCTCGAGTTGGGCATGAGAAAGCATCTCTTTGCAGACAGGGCAACCAACTTTAACCGTCATTTTTGGGGTTGCATCCACAGTTTTGGGGTCAGCGGCTGCGCCGCGCCCAAAATCTGTAGACACGCGAAAACCACCACCATTTTTGGCGCTTTGCTGCACCTGGTGCACAAAACGCAAAGTATTTCGCAGGCTTTGATACACCCTTTTCCAGCGCCCCCAATAAGGGCGTAGCCACCACACAAATGCTGCTGCAACCAGCATAAACAAAACCAAATTGACCAAGAAACGCACGTGTGTAGTCTAAGGGGCAGGCTTTGGAGATTGCAATAAGCGTTCATGAGTTAAAATACGACGCAACATGAGTTCAAAAGATACCCACGGTTTTACATCGACATGAGGTCATTATCTCATGTCGGATGCACCAGAACTTCGCGCTATACACGGTCAAAGTTTTCGGATACAACAACAGACTTTCATTGGACGTGACAAAAACAATCAAATTTGTCTTGAGGATGCGAGTGTATCCTCAAGACACGCATTGCTCGAGTTCGCTCATGGAAAAATTGTGGTTAGAGATTTGAATAGTACCAACGGCACTTTTGTAAATGGGCAAAAGATTCATATCCAAGAACTCAAGCCAAATGATCAAATCATGTTTGGAACAGTGGCGTTAGTGCTGTATGTGCCAAATCAAGCAACTGCAAAATCCCTGTTCGCACAGCAGAGAAACAGCAAAAAAGGGGGGCGGTTGTTTGGGGTGGCTGACAGGTATTGTTGCAACGATTTCGGTGACAATTGGTGGTGTAACTGTTGTATTTGATAATCAAGTCGATAATTTTTTGATGTCTGTCAATACACAATACTTCAGTTCAGATGCTCGCATCATGCAAACAGCACGAAACACAGTCAAGGTGGTGGCGTGTCCAGATACAGCGTGCTTAGAGCCATATTATGGCTCAGGTGTCATCATTCAACTCGAGGGACAGTTGCGGGTTCTGACCGCCTTGCATGTGATCAAAAATGCACAGGAAATAAAGGTCTGGTTCAGCGACCCTGACCCGTATTCAAAACCCAACAGCGAAAAAACAAATGTTGAGCTTGTCAAACAACGTACTGAGCTTGATGTTGCATTGCTGCGATTTTGTTTTTCTGGCAGTTGTCCAGATCGTGGTGGTGTCCCGATAGGGGATTCAGATGTCTTTGAAAATAGCTCTGATACGCAGCTCGAGCTATTTGGCTTTCCACTAAAAAAAGGGCAAACTTTATCTCGGAAGCAACTAAATTTTGCTGGTTACGAAACTAAAAACGCTATTTCTCGAGCTTATATCCGAACCAACAAGAAAATATCCGGTGGATATTCGGGAGGACCAGCTATTAATACCTCGGGAGAGTTGATTGGCATTGCGCTGAGTGACCGCACTGGAGCAGGTACAGGGATATTGCTGACCAGCAACCGTATTAAAGAATTCCTTTGGAAGTAACCGCTGTCTATCTGAAATTCGCCTTTGTAAATTGCTGCCTTTGGGTACATTGATACTCGCAAAGGGCAAGAGTCCAATGCGAAAGGAGAATACTCATGAGCAAAAATAGTGGTAGCAAAGGTGGTAATAGTGGCGGCAAGGACGCGGGAAGCAACCCGAATTATCCAAGCACAACAGGCAACCCCTCGGGTCCAAATCGCGGTAACGTACCAAAAGGCAAATAGTGGATACGAGGAATGACCTCGAATAAACCAGAAAACCCCACTGATTATCCAGTGGGGCTTTCTGTGGCAAAATCCGAAAAAACCTGCTCGAGTTCATCATCTTTAAGCGTAGCCATAAACTCAAACAACTCGTCAAACCAACCAACACCTTCCTTCGGTTGCTCGAGGCTGCGACCAAGGGTTTTCCAACGACCCAACAGTACTTCGAACTGTTCGGCGGGTGTTTGGGTATCAGTAAGCATAAAACGCTCTGAGGAGGCAAAAACTGGCTTGTCTATGTAACGCTGCCCAGTAACCTTGTCAAATATTTCTAAAATTGCATCAATGGCTAATTTGGGTAGCTCGAGAGATGCAATCACCTTATCAAGAGCTAGGGCGAAATCGAGGTGTTTTTGTTGTGGGTCTTGTCTATTCCAGCAATTTTGGACATTATCATTACGCAAAATAAAATATCTATATGCTGTTTGAGTTCGCTGTAGCACTTTTGAATCACTTGTTCCACTTCATATCTCAGATCAGTTTCTAACCGAGCAGGGGGAGGTTTAGGCTCCTGTCCTTTTTCCATTTGCACAAAACTTTCAATTACCCAAGTGCGTAATAGTTCATGGCTATTATCCATGGATGTACCCTTTGATTGTAAGAACTGATACTCGAGATAAACACGTTTCAAGGCTGCTTGTCCGAGCGAAGGTTTAGATGCAAAAGGCTCGAGCTGCGCCACAAGATTGTCTAGCACTGCAATGCTTTTGGGGAAAACTCAAGCCATTCGGGTCATGCAAGGTTTGATAGATTCATGTTCGACAATTTTTTGCTTCTCGTCTTCTGACTCGGCAAACTTTTTTTCTGTGGCAATTTTGTATACAAGCTGCATAGAGTTTTTCCAAAGCGTTAAGTCTTGCGGAGTTTTGCGTTTCTCGAGGGCATTGTGTAGATCTTCCCACCACTTTTGACTGAGCAACAGCAATAACCAAGCCGCTATTGAAACGGAATGAACTGCCACCCATGCTTGGGATTTTTTGGCAAATTCAGTGTCAAGTGGTTTAATCCAGCTCGTGTAATCTTTCAACTCCGAAGAAATTTTTGTTTGGCTAAAACGTCCAGCCTCTATAACTGTTGCCACGGTTTCTTTGGGGTTATTTCGGCTTTTGGCAATTTTGAAGATGCACTTGGCGATGTGCGGTAGATGTTTAAAAGCCCGAACCATATCTTCTAAAGAACCGTTTTTGTCGAGTGAAAAAACTTCTTCAAACGCATAAAAACAGTGGTGCACGAACCAACACCCAGCTTTGCCTTGAGATTTTCCCGTCAAACTAAATAACTCTGGTGGATACATTCCACTACGCTCAAAACCAACCAAAAAATAGCGAGCGAACTGAACTTTCTTTGCGTAAACATCGCGTTTTTCAGACATAAACCATCCTATCTGAAGTTTTTTGAGTTTGGTATTTTTTCTGTTTTTGCAATGGCGAATTTCAGAAAGACCTTACTCTCGTGGGTCGTCTGGCGGCAACAAGTCCTTGGTCTCGAGTTTGCGCGGTCGCTCGAGCGGCATCTCGAGTGCGCGCGCCAGTGCATCTGAACGGGTTTGTGGCACCATTACTTGGGCATGGCTATGTACATTGTCTGTGCCCGGAAAACGCCCGCCCGCAAAGAGCCAAGCAGCAATAAATGTGGCAAGTGGCACTGCCAAAATTAAACCAATACTGCCAATTAAAGCATGCACAATCTCGGTGGCAACAAGTTCTAAATTCACAGCTTGGGCAAAGCTCATCTGCCCCAAGGTAAACACCACCCAAAGTGGCAGACTCGAGCCAAGGTTGGCGAGCACCAAGGTATTGACCAAACTCCCAATGTGGTCAAAGCCTACTGCCATCCCACTTTTGTAAAGCGCGCGCCAGTCCAAATTCGGGTTGATGTTCGAGAGTTCACGCACCACTGCCGCCTGTGCCACGGTGCTATCCACCAGTGCGCCCAGTGCACCAATCAGAATCCCAGCAATCAAGAGCGCGCGCAAATTGACTTCTACCCCTGCGGCTTGGCTCATCTGTAAAATGAGAGCGCCTTCTTCTGCGCCCAAACCCGTCAGGTGCGCGAAAGCCGCAAAAACATGAGCAAGAATAAGCGTAACCGTCGCCGCCAAAACCGTAGCCAGCAAACTCGAGTGGGCTGTCCAGTTGATGCCGTGCACAAAATAAACACTGGCTGCCAAAATCAGGCTCGAGCCACCAAGTGCCACCAAAACAGGGCTCAAACCGCTCGAGATACCCGGCACAATCAGGAGCAAAATAATCAATAAACTTAAACCCATTGCAAGTACCGCCCGCAGACCCTTACCGCGCCCAACCAGGGCAGCAACAGCCACAAAACCTAGCGCTAACCACAATAAAGGCAACCGCCGCACATGGTCGTTGGCATAAAAAATAAATTCGTTTTCTGGTCCAAGGGTTGGATAAACCTCGATCTTATCGCCTACGGCAAAACGTCTCGAGTCATCTTGGACTTCGGCGAGTTTGCCTGTAATCAAGCGCACCCCCAAAACTCGAGGTTCGCGTTCATCTGCGGGGCTCGAGATAATCCGCTCGACACTGCCTTCTACGTAAGCGGCATTGTCTCCGGGCGAAAGGCGATAAATCACCCGACCGTTACCCAGCGTTTGAGTAACAACCTCGACCTTCTCGCCCAGTTTACCTGCACCGATATCGTCTATAACATTGACAACCTTGCCATCCTCGAGACGCACCTCAAAATCCGCGCCGCTCCCTTGGGCGGCGGGGCGCTCGATGACACCAGCAATACCCGGTGGTGGTTCCTGTGCCCGTACGACGCAGCAACACAAAAATAAGAGCAACAGCAATATTTTCATTGCATCGCCCTCGAGTTACAGTTTTTGCACAACCCATACAAAGTCAAATGGTGGTCAAACACAGCATAGCCATTAGGCAATACCGCGCCATGCGGCAGTTGTACAGGACAGAAATCAAGTTCAAAGACTTTATGGCATTTTTGGCAGCGAAAATGGTGATGGTGATGTCCGCGTCGCACCTCAAAACGGGTTTCTTCGCCGGGCAGTGCAACCTCGAGTATCGCAGTATCGGCAGTCAGACGGTGAATAGCACGGTAAATCGTAGCCAAGCCTAAATTGGGGAGTAGCGCTTTGGCTCGAGTATGGATTTCGGGGATACTCAGCGGTCCTTCGGCACTTTCCAGCACCGACAGAATGGTTTCGCGCTGTTTGGTATGACGACGTTGCATGAACTAAGGGTAAGCAGTTTGCAGTTGTGAGTTATGAGTTTTGACAAGACAAATAACTTTTTGAACAGTGTACTGGTTACCGCCTCTTTTTTTGGTATAAGCTGCTTAATATGAAAACACTGGTTAGCATCGCCGAAGCCAAGGCGCACCTGGAAACCTTACTCGAGCGTGCCGCTCTGGGCGAAGACGTCGTGATTATTGAAAATGGCACCGAAATAGGGGCGATTTTTGCAATATCCAGCGCGACAAAAGCAGCATCTCGCTCGAGTCTGGTGACAACAGCACCAGACTCGAGTGAAAAATCCGTGCTGCCCTCGAGCAAGCCAACAGACACAAGGGCTAAAGGTGCAGCAATCCACCAACGGAGTCACAAAGGCTTTAGCGTGGAAAGTTACGGCGCAGCACGCACGGTCACAGGCAGTAATCACTGTCTGCGCATGGGTGGGCAAAACATCATGCTCGATTGCGGCATGTTTCAAGGCTCGAAAGCACTGGATGCCTTAAACGACCTGCCTTGGGCGTATAGCATTGGCGAAATAGATGCACTTTTTTTGTCGCATGCCCACCTTGACCACACAGGGCGCTTGCCGAAACTGGTGCGCGATGGCTACAACAAACCAATTTATGCTACGCCCAGCACTCGCCAAATTGTCGAGCATTTGCTACTCGATTCCGCCAAAATCCAAAATGAAGACTGGGAACGCGAGCAGCGCAAAAATAAAACCAAAGCCGCGCCGCCGCTTTTTACCGAAGCTGACGTGCAAAAAACACTCGCTCTCTTCGAGGACATCGAGTACAACAAGCCACTCGAGTACAATGGGCTACGCGTCGTGGCGCAAGTGGCGGGGCATATCCCTGGCAGCGCAAGTTTGCTGTTTGAATCCGAAGAAGGGCGCTTTGTGTACAGCGGCGACCTTGGCAATGCGCGTAAAGATATTTTGCCAGACCCCGTACCCAGTCCAGACGCAGATATTGTCCTCATGGAATCCACCTACGGCGATCGCGACCATAAACCCTTCGAGCAAACCCTCGAGGAATTCGCCAAACTGTTGCACGAGGCAACCCTTGGTGGGGGCAAGGTGATCATCCCGAGCTTTGCGCTCGAGCGCACCCAAGACCTGCTCTACCACATCGCGCGACTCGAGGAACAAAACCTGATTCCAACCCTGCCTGTATTTGTAGATAGCCCGCTCGCCAGCCGTATCGAAGAAACCTATGCGGCTGCCAAGTACGAATTCGAGTCGCGTGTGCAGCAGTATTATAGCCAGACCCGTAACCCCTTCGAGCCACGCAAGTTGAAGTACACTGCCAGCACCGAAGAATCCAAAGCCTTGAATGCGCTAAACGGAGCAGCAATCATTATTGCTGGAGCAGGAATGCTTACAGGCGGCAGAATTTTGCACCACTTGCGCAACAATATCTCGAACAAAAACACCAGTGTGGTGATTGTTGGCTACCAGCCCCAGGGCGGTTTGGGAAGGATGCTGATAGATGGTGCAGAACGCATTACCCTGTTTGGCGAAAGTCTGGCGGTTAAAGCTAAGATTTTTACCATTGGCGGGTTTTCGGCGCATGCCGATCAAAGCGAACTGCTCGAGTGGAGCAAAGAGATTTCGGGTGAGGTGCGTCTGGTGCACGGCGAAATCAAATCCATGGAAGTGCTGCAAAGCAAACTCGAGGCACGGGGACAGCGCTCGAGGATTCAGGCGGCAATCATTCCAGTACCGGATGATACGGGTACGGGCAAGGGCGGAGAACCGGAATAGCTTATTCCCAGTCCTCAAAAGATTTTTTCTTGACGGCGCGTTTGGCGGCTTGGAGCCGGCTAACGAGTTCTTCGGTACGGGCTTTGGCTTTTTCCAAACTCGCCGCCGCCTCGAGTTTGGATTCCTCGAGCAATAAGGCTCTGTATTGCGCCCAGTTGGCATCTTCTTTGGACTCGAGTTTGGGGGCGCTTGGGCGCAGCCAACCAAACTGAATCTCGCTGGTGTCTATTTCGCGCTCGAATAATTCGGCTAGGGCGGCTTGGCGTGCTTGGGGGTTTTTATCTAGCCATGCGTGGAGCTGTTTGGGTTTCAGCTCAAGTGCCGCCAAGACCTCTGCCTCCAGACCAGATGCGTCGAGTACCGCCTCGAGAAAGGCATCAAAGGTCAGGATTGGGGCTTTTTGGCGTTTCATCGGCGCATAATTACGTCGAGCAGCACCGATAAAAACATCACCAGTGCCAGCCACATGTTGGCGCTAAAAAACGCCTCGTTGACTCGAGCCAAATCCTTTGGGTTGACAATGGCGTGTTCAAAAACCAAAATCGCGCCCATCACCAGCACGCCCACATAGTAAATCCAATGGCTTCCAGCCACAACACCGACCGCCAACAACAGCGCCCACATCATCGCGTGCGAAATTTTAGCAATCTCGAGTCCGCCGGCAATCCCAAAACGCTGCGGGATGCTTCTAATCCCGTTCTCGCGGTCAAAATCAAAGTCTTGGGTGGCATAAATAACATCCAAACCCACCATCCAAAAAATCACCACCAACCAGAGTAACCACGCCACAGCATCAAAACGCCCAGTGACGGCAATGTAGCCGCCAGCCGCTGCCGCGCCGTCGGTGATGCCAAGCCAGAGGTGGCAAAGCCACGTGTAGCGCTTGGTGTAGGGGTAGAACACCAAAAACACCACCGCCAAGGGCATTAACGCCAAACACAAGGGGTTGAGTTGCCAAGCCGAAAGTGCCAGCACCACCAACGAAACCAGCGCCAGCAAATACCCCTCGAGAGGCTTGACCGCGCCTCTAGGGATATGGCGCATCGCAGTACGCGGGTTTTTTGCGTCTATGGAAGCATCAATCACACGGTTTAAGCTCATCGCGGCGGTGCGCGCTCCGACCATTGCCAGTGTTACCCAAAATAGCGTGGCAAATCCAGGAAACCAAGTGCCGAGTTCGGACTTAGAAGCCAAAAATAAACCCGCATAAGCAAAAGGCAGGGCAAAAACCGTGTGTTCAAACTTGACCAACTCAAGGTAGGTTTTAACACGCTCGAAACCAGAAACTGCGTTCACAGCTCGTCATCTTACCTCGTTAGGGCAGGGTCAATGTGGTTATAGATTGCGCTTTTGGCACAAATGCAGTCAAAACACCTGCACTGCAAAATTTTTAGCTGACCGCCCTCAGCAAAAAAACCTGTACTCACACCGCACTCTTGAGGCTCGAGCAACAAACTGGGGTGCGCTTTGAGCTGAGACCTACACAAGCGTCTGGCTGCCAGAATAGGTTTGCCAAACAAAAGGGCTGCGAGCTTCTGCTCGAG
>JBKBVO010000084.1:0-10090 GCA_046289535.1 Deinococcales bacterium
GAGCTCCTTGGAATCCTTGGGGTTTTGGTTATACAAAAGTGCCAAATACACACCAACCCAACATGCCAAGTACCACAAGCCCATATTCGCCACATAGGCCTCGCCTTGCGGTGCAGGAACTTCAATCACTTCATCCACTCGAGTTTCCAAAATTTCTCGAGCCAAACTTAGGGCTTCGTCTTCTCCACCCAAAAGCAGCGCAACCAAGGCATCGCCGCTTTCATGCCGTGCTTCAAAGCCACTTGCCACAATCTCGAGCGCATTACCGACAAGCGGAATCGAAAGCGATTTACCCAGACGCGAAAGTGCCAGTTGCCAAACCCAGTTTTGCACCGCAAACCCACTTGCAGGCAACAAAACCGGAGTTCGTGTCCAAAGGCTCCACGCCAGTTGCTTGGCGGGATTCTCGGTGGTTGGTATTTCGCTTTTACAACGCTCGCGTAAGGTCGCTAGTGCTTCATCGGCAGCTTCGGCTTGATCTGCATGATTGGTCAAATAAGCCACCGCTTGGGCATAGGTGTAGGTCGAAAACGTACCGCTTGGGATGAAAAAAAAGTCCTCTCGAGCTTCCTGCTCAGATAAAGCATCCGTTTCCTGTCTGAGCAACACATCTGTTTCCTTAAGTGAATACGAGATTTCCTCTTCGGACACCGAAATCGCCCGACGGCGCGCCTGACCCATACGAAATACTTTTGCATTCGAAGCCTCTGCAATCACTTCAGTAGCCTCGACCGCCCCGAAATCAAAGCCTCCATCGAGTATCAGTTGAGTTCCACCGCTTTGGGCTGTGTTTTCGTCCATGAAGGTTCGCACCAACTCGGCGGGCAAAGCTCCTTCACCAAATCCAATCACCGCGAATGGGGCAGCGAGGGGGCGAAAAGCGCCATCATAACTACCAGGCAGTGTCTCGAGTTGACGCACCAAGTTTTGGGAGTCAAGTTCGTATTGCTCAAATGCGTCGAGGTTCATGCTCAGAGCATAGTTTGGAGTAGTAGGAGATGTAAAGAGTACAGACAAAAACCAAACCCCTGAACGAAGGGGTTTGCCACAAGGCGGCGGAGGTTACACCGCCTGTTCAAAACTTCACGTTCAAGCAGGCTGCAAACGCTTGCGCAGCCACTCAGTCAAAGCATTGCAACACAATACCAACAGCAGCAGCAGCAGACCTGGCAATAACCCCAACCACCATGCTCCAGAAAACAAATGCGCGTAGCCTCGAGCCATCATCGTGCCAAGACTTGGTGTATCCACACCTACGCCTACACCTAAAAAGGATAGGCTCCCCTCGAGCAAAATATTTTGTGGCATATCCAAAGCCATTTGCAGTACCAATCCGCTCGCAATATTTGGCAGCATATGCCGAAGCAGTAACCTCGAGCCAGAAACACCCAAAGCGTCTGCCGCGAGCACATACTCGAGTTGACGTTGACTCAACACCACACCTCGCGTCAACCGAGCGAATCCAGCCCAGCCAAAAACTCCAATAACCAGAATTAAGTTGACTAAACCCGCCCCAAAAACCCCAAGGCAGACCAGTGCCAACAGCATTGTCGGGAGTGCCATCTGCACTTCGGTTGCCCGCATAATGAAACGGTCTAAAACACCACCATTCCAGCCCGCAAGCAAACCCAAACCCACACCAAGCCCCGCCGAAAGTAAACTGCACACCACCCCAACAAGCAGCGAAACACGCAGCCCATGCAAGAGTTGCGCCAAAATACTGCGCCCCAATTCATCGCTGCCAAGAGGGTTACTCCAACTCGAGAACGGTGGTGTAAAAACTGCTGTTAAATTTTGTGCGTTGGGGTTCGGAAAAAATGCAGGTGCAAACAGCGCCAAGCCAACCAGCAGCCATAAACCCCACAACGCCAGCGGAGCCTTAAACATAGACAATACGCGGGTCAAGTGCAACATACATCAGGTCTACAACGAAATGAACCACGCTATAGACAAATGCAGACAGCAGCACAAACGCCAAAATAACTGGCATATCCAGACGGTTGAGCGCCTCGAGCGCCACGCGGTTCATACCAGGGTAGGCAAACAAACTCTCGATCACCACCGCGCCCGAGAGCAATCCCGATACCTGTAAACCCAGAACCGTAACCAACGGGATCAGTGCATTGCGTAAGGCATGACGATACACCACCACACTTTCGCGCAATCCTTTAGCGCGTGCAGTTCGCACAAAATCTAGACCCAGCACTTCGAGTAATTGCAGGCGCACCATCTGGATATACACGCCCATGCGCGAAAGTGCCAAAGTCAAGGCGGGCAACAACAAATGCCAGAGTGTACCACTCCCCTGCGAAGGCAATATGCGCCACTCGACTGCAAAAAGCTGAATCAGGATCATCCCCAACCAAAATGTCGGCGCGGCAATCAGAAGCGCCGATAAATGCTGAATAAAACGGTCAAAACTCGAGCCAACCCGCACAGCCGCAATCACACCAAGCGGCACCCCAAAGACCAAACCCAAACTCAAACCCAATACCACTAAACTCAAGGTTGCGGGCAGGCGTTCTAAAAGTAAACCAAACGCCGAACGAGCGCTATAAAATGAATTACCCAGATTGCCAGTTGCGGCATTTTGAATAAATAGCCAGTATTGCACCCACCAGGGCTGATCCAAACCAAATGCCTCGCGCAAACGCTGGCGTTCTTGCACGGTAGCATCTTCGGCAACCAGCAACGCAATCGGGTCACCAACCACTTGCAATGCCAAAAATGTCAGACTACCCACTAACCACAACACAACAACACTTTGCACAACTCGAGACAACAAAAAAGCCACGCTTGTAGTTTACCCTGGTTTGGACTTTGGTTTTTTACCTTCTTCAGAGCTTGCTCAGACCAGACTGTGATGCAAGTCCTGTTTCATAATTTACACATCTTGTACAACCTTAAACGATACTGTGATAGAATACGAGTTATAAAAGAGTGACAAACTACAAAGTATCACGCCCAAAGGAGTATATGAAACTGACCATCCAAGAAGTTGCCGAAAAAGCTGGTGTTGGTGTGGGAACGGTTTCGCGTGTCCTGAACAACCATAAATCGGTGCGCCCAGAAACCCGTGAGCGGGTGACGACCGCCATGCAAGAACTCGGTTTTATCCCCAATCCTCATGCTCGGCGTGTTGCAGGTGGCAAGAGCTATACCGTGAGTATTATTTTGCAGGTTGTGGGTACCGAATTCTATATTCGATTACTCTCGGGCTTAGAAAAAACCCTCGAGTCACATCGCTACGACTCGGCGCTATTTCCATTGATTGGACGAGAACGACTCGAGCGCTACTTGAACTCGAGCACTCTGGCTTATCAGTCCGATGGAATCATCATGGCAAGCCACAACTTGGGCGATTTATACGCCGATGGGCGCTTGCCCACGCGCCAACCCGTGGTTTTAGTAGACGGAATTAACCCGCACTACGACAGTGTTTATTTGGATAACGAACTCGGCGGAACACTTGCTGCTCGAGCAATCAATAGCTTGGAGGGTTCGGTATATGCCATCAGCGTGCATCAAGACCTCGATGAAGTCTTTAAAAACACCGTCTTCCAAGATCGGATGCGTGGTTTTAAGAAGACCATGGGTACTCGTTTGCCTGAAGCCAATATTCAAACCATCAGCTTTGATTTAAGCCATGCTCGCGCTGCAGCCCAGACCATCCTTGACCATGCAACCCTGCCAGTCAATATCTTTGCCGCCGCCGACTTATTGGCTCTTGCAGTGATGGATGAAGCACAAACTCGCCGTTTAGAGCTTGGTAAGGATGTGCGCTTGATTGGTTTTGACGATCATCCATGGGCGCAGCAACGCGGCTTGACCACAATACACCAACCAGTTGAAGCCATGGGAGCAACCGCCGCCGAGTTGCTGATTGAACGCCTGAGTGGTTTTGATGGCGCACCGCGTCAAGTGCGCTTCGAGCCGCGCATCATCGAACGCCAAAGCACCATGCAGGTCGAAGAATTCGAGCAATAACTAGGCTTTATGCTTTTCTAGGGCATAAAATGCTACCAAAACCACCAATGTCCCGAGCCAACCAGGGGCTTCGCCCAGCTCGAGTTGAAAGTCGTGGTGCTCGAGCCGCTCCGCGGCGCGCTTGAGGAGCCAACCAGGGGCTTCGCCCAGCTCGAGTTGAAAGGGCTGCCCAAGTAAGCCACCCAAGCTGCCAATCAGTTTTGTACCAGACTGACGTGCGGTAAACTCGAGCGCCGAGAACCCCTCGCCTAAGGTGCCTGTGACCACATCCACACCACGCAGCGAAATCGGCAAATTGCCGACAAAACCAACCAATTCGCCAGCTTCAAGTGTCAAGCGCACATCAAAGCCTGTCGCACCACCCACGCGTCCAGATAAGCCTGTAGCGCTTAGCTCGAGTTTCACTTCTCGCGCCATCAGTGTTCCGCCTACGCGACCCAGCAGCTTATCCTGCTCGAGACGCACTTTGATTTCAAACCGCTCTGCTCCTAAAAAACCTTCAATCATCGTGCGGCAGTATACGTTTTTTTAGGCAGCGCTTGCCAGCATAGCTTTCTAGGCACCACTTGCCAGCACAGCACTGGATAGCGTAGCAGGATTCTTGAACGCAAGTAATTTTACTTCTATGGCACAGGGTATTTTTACATGGACTACCACCGCATGAACGTTTATAAAAAATCCATAAGTGCAAAACGGTTGACAGCCCGCGACTTGCCTGATACACTCTCGCTCGCACTTGGTAGCGCGAGTGTAGCTCTTCGTAGGTTTGGAGGGTTGGCTGAGTGGTTTAAAGCGGCAGTCTTGAAAACTGTTGTGGGGCGACCCACCGGGGGTTCGAATCCCTCACCCTCCGCCAGCGGTACCCGCCAAAGAGAGTGTTCCACCTTTTGGAGAGGTGGGTGAGCGGTTTAAACCAACGGTTTGCTAAACCGTCGTACGGGGAAACCTGTACCGAGGGTTCGAATCCCTCCCTCTCCGCCAGTTTTACGTGCACCCGTAGCTCAGCTGGATAGAGCGTCTGACTACGGATCAGAAGGCCAGGAGTTCGAATCTCTTCGGGTGCACCACAAAGTATTTTTCGGTTCGTATTTATGCCAAAACCAAACAGTACTGTGCTCGTTATGCTGATTCTCACACCCATAGTGTGAGAATCAGTACCATGTAAGAACCATTATTTAAGGATACAACGCAAACCATCAAGGTCTAAACTTGGAGGGCTATGCTGCCGAGATTAGCTCGCGGTATCAATTGGTCTCCAATTCGAGTGCCGCAGCAATAAAGGCATCGTTTTCGGCGGGTGTGCCAATCGAAACGCGAATACAGCCCTCCAAACCGGCATAGCTGTCTTGTTTTCGCACCAAAATGCCGCACTCGAGCAAGGCAGCGTGTGCAGCTGTAGCGTTCGGGGTACGAATCAGGTGGAAATTGGCAGCGCTCGGATACACTTTCCAGTTTTTTAATGGCTCGAGCGCCGCAAAAACCCGAGCGCGTTCAGCAAGGGTTTCCTGTACTCGAGTCTGCACGTACTCAGGGTGCTCGAGCGCGGTTTCAATCACACACTGAATCATCAGCGATACGTTGAAGGGGCTGAGCACCTTTTGAATCTGACGCACCAAATCGGGTTGCGCCAAAAGCGCCCCAAAACGCACCCCACCCAGACCCCATGCCTTAGAAAATGTGCGCAAAATGCAAACATTGGGTTGCTCGAGCAGTGCGATATGATTGCGCCCTGAGTATTCAAAGTAGGCTTCATCCAAAACCAAAAGCCAGTTTTTATCGGCTCGAGCAACAAGCGTTTCTATTTCCTGCAGACTGGGCATGGCACCTGTTGGGGCATGTGGTACTGCTAAATACGCTACTCCTGGTGTGGGTTGCTCGAGCACAAAAAGCAAGTCCTGCATCGGCAAAGAAAAATCGGAGTTCAGGCGTGGCTCGAGTAAATTTGCGCCTAAAAGCTGCGCCGACAAGCCATACAGTGAAAATGCTGGAGCAACGCTTAAAACCCTTTGCCCAATACCAGCAGCCTGTGCGAGTGCATGAATCAAAACATTGCTGCCGGGAGTTAAAACAATACCGTCTTCTTGCCAGCCCACTCGAGCAGCAACTTGTTTGCGTAGCCGATTGGCATGAATATCGGGATAGCGATTCCAGTTGGCAGTAAGCATTTTCTCGAGTGCGAGTTGTTTGAGTTCTGGCGGAAAGTCATAGCCAGATTCGTTCTGGTCAAGTTTAATAGGGGCTTCGATTGATGTGAATGGATAATCTGGAGAAGCGCGCAGTGCAAAGCGAATAGCGGTCATGAGGGTAGTCTAACAGTTTACTTGAGGGCAAGTGGCAGCCCTGCCACCAACAAAAAAGCATAGTCTGATGCTTTTGCCACCCGCTGATTCGCTCGCCCTAGCCAGTCGCGATACGTGCGTCCCAAGAAATATTCGGGCACAACACCGCTGCCAACTTCGTTAGAGACGATAATCAAATCACCCTGACGCTTGGTTTGCATCTCGAGTAGCTGCTCGAGCTGAACAAGCATCGAAGCCTCGGTACGCCCTGCGAGCAATAGATTAGAAACCCACAGCGCTAGGCAGTCGAGCAGCACCGTACCATGGATTGATGCCAGATGATACTCCGGATGGATTGCTTCCTCGAGTGTTTGCCAAAGCGCTGCATCACGCTCAGCGCGATGTACGCCGATGCGGTCTTGCATTTCTTGGTCGCTTGGTTGTGCAGTGGCAATAAAAATGTGCGGTGCCACGAGCTGCTCTGCCAGTTGCATGGCATAGCGACTCTTACCACTGCGTGCACCACCAGTAATAAAGTACAAAGCCACTTGCACAGCATAAACTTAGATTAAGATTGCGTTAAGTCATTTGAACTACCTTGATATAACTGCACTCAGGTTTTATACTATCGTCAGGAGAATCCACTCATGCCTCGAGCTAAAAAAATTGCCCCACCCAAAACCGTTTCCCCGCAACTGATTCGTGTTCCAGTCTGCCCTGTGCGTGGCAGTGTGATTTACCCGGGTATTGTCCAGAGTGTAGATGCAGGTCGTATCATTAGCGTTGCCGCAATCCAGGCTGCCGCTGATGGTGATAAAAATCTGTTTATTGTTTCGCAACGCAATAAAGACCTTGACGACCCTAAAAGTGAAGATTTATTCGATGTTGGCACACTGACCACCATTTTGCGCCTGCGCCGCAACCCAGACGGCACAGTAGGCACAATGATTCAGGCTTCACACCGCGCTAGAGTACACCAATATTATTTGGGTGCAAATTACATCGAAGCCGACATTGAGCTACTTGAAGATGTAAATGGCGATGCTACCGCAACTTTAGCAATGAAACGCGAACTCGCTGGTCGCTTTCTCGAGATTGCGCGCAATAAAAACCTACAACAAGATACCATTCAGTTTATTCAAACCATCGAAAACCCCTCACAACTTGCAGACCATATCGCTTTTAATCTGGATTTCAAGCTCGAGGACAGGCAGGCTCTACTCGAGCAACTCGACGTGGTCGAGCGTATGAAGCGTATTTTGGTGCTTTTGGTTTCCGAACTCGAACTCTCCCAAGCCCAAGATCGCATCCGGGCGCAAGTCAAGGAAGAAATAGACCGCAACCAGCGTGAATATTTCCTGCGCGAGCAGATGAAAGCCATCCAAAAAGAATTGCGCGGCGAAGAAGAAGGCGACGATGAAGTCGAAGCCTTCCGCGCCAAAATCGAAAAACTTGGGCTGAACCCAGATACCAAAAAAGAAGTCGAGCGCGAATTAAACCGCCTCGCACGGATGCACGCTGATAGCGCCGAAGCATCGGTGACACGCACCTACTTGACTTGGATTACCGAATTACCTTGGAACACACGCTCAGAAGATAGGCTCGACCTGCGCGAAGCCGAGAAAATTTTAGGCGAAGACCACTACGGCTTAGAAAAAGTCAAAGACCGTGTACTCGAGTTTTTAGCCGTGCGCGCACTGCGTAAAACCCGTGCCGATAAAGGCGAACTCGAGCCTAATGAAGTCAACAAAGGACCGATTCTGGTCTTTGTCGGACCGCCTGGTGTGGGCAAAACCAGCATTGCCAAGAGCATCGCCAAAGCCCTTGGGCGCAAGTATGTGCGCATTGCCTTGGGTGGCGCGCGCGATGAAGCCGATATCCGCGGACACCGCCGCACCTACATTGGCAGCTTGCCCGGGCGGATTATTCAGGGCTTAAAAACGGCTGGTACCAAAAACCCCGTGTTTTTGCTGGACGAAATAGACAAACAGGGCAGCAGTTACCAAGGTGACCCAAGTTCGGCACTTTTGGAGGTGCTCGACCCTGCACAAAACGCACACTTCACCGACCACTATTTGGGCGTACCCTTTGATTTATCGGAAGTGATGTTTATTGCTACCGCCAACTATGTGGAACAAATACCCGCGCCGCTGCTCGACCGCATGGAATTCATAGAGTTTAGCAGCTATATCGAAGCCGAAAAACTCGAGATTGCCAAACGCTACATCGTGCCGCGCCAAATTCTAGAAAACGGCTTAAAGGACAACCAAATTGTGATCACAGATGCGGCGCTCTTAAAACTGATTCAGCACTACACGCGTGAAGCCGGTGTACGCACACTCGAGCGCGAAGTTGGAGCGCTTTTACGCAAGGCTGCCCGCAAACTGACCTCGAGCGACATCAAACGTGTGCGCATCGGAGAGAATGACCTTGAAAAATACCTCGGACCACAAAGACACCAAGTCGAGCGTGAAAATAGCGAGAATATCGTCGGTGTCGCTACGGGGATGTTCTATACCCCAGTGGGTGGTGATATTCTGTTTGTCGAAACCAACGTCATGCCGGGCAAGGGCTTAATTTTGACTGGGCAGTTGGGGGATGTAATGAAAGAGTCGGCACGCGCAGCGCTAAGTTATGCCAAGCGCAACGCCGAACGCTTTCATATCCCACTCGAGCGTCTAGACGAGCGCGAGATTCACATTCATGTGCCCGCAGGCGGCATCCCCAAAGAAGGACCCAGCGCGGGCGTAACCATGACCACCAGCCTGATCAGCGCCCTGACTGGCATTCCAGCACGGCATGATGTCTCGATGACTGGAGAGATTACCTTAACAGGGCGGGTACTGCCGATTGGCGGCTTAAAAGAAAAAGTGCTCGGGGCGCGGCGTGCAGGAATTAAGCACATCGTCATGCCTAAAGCCAATATTCCCGATTTAGAGGATATTCCCACACACTTACGGCGCAGCATAACCTTTCACCCCTGCGAGAGCTTGGATCAGGTACTCGAGGTCGCGCTGGAAGGTGGCTTAAAAGCACTCGAGACACAACAACTCCAGAGCGCCAAAGCGGTACGCAAAGCGCGAAGGCTCGAGCCACGCGCACGGGCTTAGGTAAGGTATACAATGCCTGCATGAACCTCAACGAGTTAAAATTTGCTTCTGAACCGATCGTCTCGAATGATGGCAACCTCGTGGCTTGTGTTGTCGCCGAGGTTGCGCAAGACCAAAAATCCTATACCTCGGGGATTTACCTATCTCGAGACGACCAAGAAGTGAGGCGCCTGACCTCGGGTAAACATAAAGATGCTGCACCACGTTTTTCACCCGACGGTTCGCAAATGGTTTTTACCCGCGTTGTGGATGGCAAGCCACAGCTTTTTGTTTTGCCGCTTTCAGGTGGCGAACCGCGCCAACTCACCAATTATAAAGCTGGTGTCTCGAGTCCAGCCTGGAGCAACGATGGCAGCCGTGTGGCATTTTTATCGCGCGGTGACTGGGTAGATGAAGCCCTACAAGACGGTCAGCCTCGAGTGGTCGAGGACTTGCGCTATAAATCAAATGGCATTGGCGGTGCTGGACTTTTGCCATCAGAACCGCTTGCGCTCTATGTGCTCGAGCTCGAGCAGGAAAAGAGCCAAATCATCTCAAACCACCCCACCGACATCGAAAGCTATGCTTGGCTACCCGATGGCTGGGGACTGGTATTTACCGCCGCGCGCGACAAAGCCCAAGCTGCGCGCTGGGGTGCAGAAGTCTTTTTATTGATGCTTGGCAAGAAAAAACCGCGCCGCCTAAGCAACTTTAAGGGCTACCTCGGGCATATTG
>JBKBVO010000265.1:0-2245 GCA_046289535.1 Deinococcales bacterium
GCCCTTGGCATTATCAAGCTGCGCTCTGGCGGCGGTGACTTTTTCAAATACGCTACTTTCGTGGGCGGCGTAGCCTTTGACTGTTGAAACCAAATTGGGCACCAAATCCGAACGCTTTTTGAGTTGCACATCTATTTGCCCCAAGGCATTATCTACACGGTTCTCGAGCGAAACGATATTGTTAAATACCGCAATCGCAAAGATAACCAAAAGTGCTAAAACGACTAAAACAACAATTGTTGGCATAAAAAACTCCTTTCGACTGGGCGAATACCCGAGTGCTGCACAAAAATATTTTGTTTTATAGGCTCTCAACTGGCACCGCTAGAACCTCCTCCGCCGCTCGAGCCACCACTCGAGCCACCCGAGAAGCCACCACCTGTACCGGTACTGCTCGAGAGCGCATTTTCTAAACTGGCTAAATTGCTGGACAAACTTGCCAAGCTGTTGACCGCCGCCAACTGGCTCGAGAGGTCTGCTATATCGCTGTTGTCAGCATAATAGCTGCGCGGAATCCAGTAAGGCGGGTGGTAGTACTGCGGATAACGCTCGGCAAGAGTACGAATATTTTTTAAGAACGGCTGCGCCACCCCCAAAGCAGCGGCATACACAAAATGGTAATCCCAGAGTTTGAGGTGTTCGGCAGGTGCGGTCTCGAGTTGCGAAAAATCGGTTAAAAAGTTGCGGTATGCCGCCCAGCGCTTGGCGTTGAGCAGTTTTTCTGCATTCCAGCGCGAAAGCGAAACCGCCGCCAAAATCCCTGCTAGAACAGCCAAGAAGCCCGCGAATAGGGTCGCGCCTCCCAAAGCGCTTTGGTCGCCCGCCAGCAACAACACCCCAATCCCAATCATGATGATACCAACCACAAATGGCACAAAAATCCAGAGGTTGGTTTTTTGTGAATCACTGCTATCTAGAAGCGCCCCGTGGGTGCTTTCGTACCAACGGCGCGGTGTTGACCCGAGTACAGAAAGGCTACTCGCGGCACTGCTCAAGTAATGGCGCAGTTCGCTTTGGGTAACGATGTTATCAAAACCTTTGGCGCGATTGAGGAGATTCCAAATTTCCTCTTCAAACTCGGACAATTCCCCTGCTTGAGGGCGTTTTTTGATTTCGAACTGCACTTCTTCTTTGCGCCCCACACCCAAAAACCCAGCCTTGCGCTCCTTGCCCAACTCGAGAAAACCGCGCCGCGTAAAATCCAGCAGTGTTGCGCTCAAGGCTACGCCAAGCGCTCCTGCACCTGGATCTATCACACCTCGCACATAGGGCACTACACCAGGGGGAATGTGTTCGGCGGGTTCACGGTAGTACTTACCAACTTCAGGGATATACGGTTCACGCCCATATTTTTGGTAGGTCTGCCAAATGTTACTGCCCAAAAAAAGCACACCCACAAAGGGTAGCCCTAGCAACCAAGCGGGCGGCGGGGGCGGAGGCGGGGCAAAACCACCTCGAGCTACTGCCTGCGCCGAAGCATTGCGAAAAGCAGCTGTCTCGATTTTTAAGCCCTCGAGCCAAGCATCAAGTTGCTTACCCACTTGGGTACGATTGGTAAACTGCCCTGCGGGTAACAACACAAAAGTGCGCACCCACTCGTCTTCTGCCACATTTTGCATTTCGATACTTGCAACGCCGCGTGGGTCGTCGAATGTCAGTGTCCCAAGGCTTGCATTGCGCGAAAACACAAAAACCTTGAACGGGTCTGGAGAGCCGTTAGGGGCATGCAGGCGCACACTATAATTGCGCACCGCTTGGTGTTCGGGTTCTAAAACTTGGCGGTCGAACTTCGCCCCATCTTCGGCGACCTCGAGTTCGCCACTCATGCTATAGATTATCTGAAAAGTGCGGCTTTCATCGCTTGCGCGATACGACCAACGCAAGGTATTACCGTCTATGCTCGAGCCAAAAAAAGGCTTACCGTCCAGTGCCTGAACCCCTTCAAATTGCACCGCACCTCTCGAGTCCACAGTGAGGTAGGCTTTGGAATAGTCGCCATTAAAACTATAAGTGCGCGTGTCTATAACGCGCACACGCCCATCGGCTTGGAAATAGATATCCTGTTCGATTTTGTCAAAATAAAATGACTTTGCCACTGCGCTTGACCACCAAAAAACCAACCACGGCAGAATAATTTGCCTGAGCCTCATGTTTCTTATTGTACACAAATTTTGTCAGATGCGTGACAAAACGCCACAAAGGCTGCTTCTAGCGCAGCCTCTGGTACCCGCTCGAGTTTAGGCTT
>JBKBVO010000085.1:0-10014 GCA_046289535.1 Deinococcales bacterium
GGGACTCGAGGGGGCTACGAATATTTCTGCTGGTGCAAACAAGCTCACTGGTCAAGTTGAGGTTGTTGAGCCTCTTGGTGCCGAAACCGATTTGATGGTCAATGTTGCTGGTCAGTCGGTTGTTGCCAAGGTTGAAGGGCACGCACAAGTCAAAGTTGGCGATGTGGTTACATTGTACGCCGACCAAAGCAAAATGCACGCTTTTGACTTGCAAACGGAAATGGCTATTGGGCGTTAGAGCCTTTTGTCGGTTCTTGTTGCCTGCCTTTGTATCGCATCCCAATCTCGTTACAATACGCCTCGTGCGTTTGATTCCCGATGGTACTCGTTATTCGCCTCCTCAAGACGAGGCTTGGCGCGAACAGTTGCGGCGCAGGCTCGAGGCGGCGCTGCACAGTTGGTGCAGGCGTGGTGACGAAAATCCTTGAGTAATTGTGGTTACAAAATATCCAGGTATAGCTGCGAATATCATTGAGTGATTTAAAAAGTAAAAAGAGTGGCTTCTAGCCGCTCTTTTTTGTTGTTTTTTAAAACCAGTAGATTGTCGCATGCTGTGGGCAGGCAGCAAGCCATAATTGAATAAGCTAGACCTGTGAAACGTTATGAAATCAGCATGGCACTATTCCAATAATTCTTTTTCCGACTCATGCTAAACACTGGCTTTGAGGCTTTGCTCCAAATGATGTATCAAATTATCGGCATAATTGGGGTGGCTATCTTGGTTTTACTTAAGCTAGAACCACATGGTCTAAAAAGTACTGATGTAAACGGGGGTCATTGGTCAGTTCGGGATGAAAGCTACTAGCAAGCAGTCTGTTTTTTTGAACCAAAACTATTTGATCATGGTAACGCGCCAAGATTTGCACACCAGTGCCTACAGACTCAATAATTGGTGCTCGAATAAAGACGGCGGGAAACGGTTGGGCAAGACCTTTGACTTCAAGCAGCACTTCAAAACTGTCCACCTGCCTGCCAAAGGCATTGCGCCTTACGCGCATCTCGAGTAAGTCTAAATGAGGCTGCTCTGACTCTGTAATTTCTGTGGCAAGTAAAATTGCGCCTGCACAGGTGGCAAAAATAGCACCGCCTTTTTGGTGGTATTCACGTAAAGCTCTGATAAAACCGTAATGAACCATCAGTTTGCCAATCGTGGTGCTCTCTCCGCCTGGAAAGATAACCCCATCCAGACCCTCGAGGTGCTTGGGTAAGCGTACCTCGCGCACGCTACAACCCAAGGACTCGAGCATCAAACGGTGTTCACGGAATGCACCTTGAAGCGCCAAGACTCCAATCTGCATTACCAACCACGCACTGCCATTTTTTCTTCTGGTGTGAGTGCCACGACCTGAATGCCAACCATCGCCTCGCCAAGATTGCGACTGACTTCGGCGAGCACCTCGGGGTCGTTATAGTGCGTGGTGGCTTTGACAATGGCTTGGGCTCGTTTGACTGGGTCACCACTCTTGAAGATACCACTGCCTACAAAGACACCATCCATACCAAGTTGCATCATCAACGCGGCATCGGCGGGCGTTGCAATGCCACCCGCAGCAAAATTGGGCACTGGCAGCTTGCCATTTGCCCAGACGTAGCGTACCAGCTCGTAGGGTGCACTCATATCACGCGCTGCTGCCATCAGTTCATCCTCTTTTAAAGCTTGAATTTTGCGAATTTCGCCCACGATCAACCGAGCATGAGTCACAGCTTCGACCACATCGCCGGTACCTGGTTCGCCTTTGGTGCGAATCATTGCAGCCCCCTCTCCAATGCGGCGTAGGGCTTCGCCTAGATTTCGGCTACCACATACAAATGGTACCTTAAAATCATGCTTGTTGACATGGTACTGATTGTCTGCTGGAGTCAGTACTTCGGATTCATCAATAAAGTCCACGCCTAAAGCCTGTAAAATCTGCGCTTCGACAAAATGTCCAATGCGGCATTTTGCCATCACTGGTATACTCACAGCTTCGATAATGCCAAAAATCATGTCTGGGTCAGACATACGCGCAACCCCGCCCGTGCGGCGAATATCGGCAGGAACGCGCTCGAGCGCCATGACGGCAGTCGCGCCAGCATCTTCGGCGATACGTGCTTGGTCGGGTGTGACGACATCCATAATCACGCCACCTTTGAACATCTCGGCAAAGCCAGTTTTAATCCGCAATGTACCTGTTTCGGCAGTAAAATTCATAAAAAAAGCCTACCTGAAAAATAGCCTAGGTAGCGTTAATTGGGCTAGGCGTATAGACAAGCCGCCTAAATTTGAAATTTGCAGTACAATGCTTGTATGAAAAAACTGCTGATTTATGTCTGTGCAGCGCTTTTTGCTGCTTGTGCTCCCCAAAACCGTACTCCAAAGGTTTGTCCTCCAGAACCAACAACCCCAATTATCTCGAGTGCAACTACCCCAGATACCGATCCAGATCCATTTTGTTTTTCGGATGTGACTCAAGTGGATCCTGATCCTACTCAAGCTGTGAGCAGCAACAGCATTACAGTTCGGGGTATCAATCGTCCTGCACCAATTCGAAGCTCTAATCAAACAGTATTGTATGTAAATGACCAGTATCTGGAATATTTTTACGAAAATACCCCCTCTAAAACAGTGAATCCAGGGGATAAGGTCAGGGTCTTGGTCAGTCCTAGTAACCGATCAGGTGAGACTGTAACAGCAACTGTGACAATTGGTACAGTCTCGAGTACTTTTTCTGTGACAACAAAGTAAGCAAAGATGGTTAAAATGAAAACATGACCAATTATCGCCAAGTAGGTCGTTCCGGCTTGCGAGTTTTTCCATTAGGACTGGGTTCGATGCAGTTTGGTTGGACTTGCGACGAAGCAAAATCCATAGAAATCATGGATGCGTATTTTGCGGCGGGTGGAAATTTTATAGATACAGCCGATATTTATAGCGCATGGGTGCCCAATAATCCTGGTGGCGTTTCCGAGGAAATTATTGGGCGCTGGATTAAGCAGCGCCAAAACCGAGAACAAATTGTGCTTGCTACGAAAGTGCGTGGGGCGATGGGTCAGAATTTTAGCGAAGGGCGTAATCACCCTAAGCAGCGCGAAGGACTCTCGAGAAACTGGATTCTGCGTGCGTGTGAAGATAGCCTCAAGCGCCTACAAACCGATTATATTGACTTGTATCAAGTGCATTGGGTAGACCCACTTACACCCATTGAAGAAACCCTAAGTGCACTTTCTGATTTGGTAAGACGCGGATATGTGCGCTATATCGGGTGCAGTAATTTTAGTGCGTGGCGTTTAATGCAGGCACTTTGGGCTTCGGACAAGCATGGATTTGAAAAATTTATCAGTATTCAACCCGAATACAGTTTAGTACAACCAATTCGGGCAAACTTTGAGCGCGAACTTGCTCGTGTGTGCCTTGAGTATGGTGTGGGTGTTGTGCCTTATAGTCCGTTGGCAGGGGGCTTCCTAACCGGAAAATATCGCCGAGGACAACCTTTGCCAGAGAGTGTGCGGGCTGCGGGAATCGGCTCGAGTCGAATGAACGAACAGAATCTAGATACAGTCGAAAAACTGGTCGAGATTGCGGCTGCAAGGGGTACAACAGTGACTCGAGTGGCGTTGGCTTGGCTGCTGGTACAGCCCTTTATGAGTGCTCCTATTATTGGTGCAAATAGTACTACACAACTGGCGGATTCACTCGGGGCGATAGATTTACAACTTGACCAGGCTGAACTTGCAGCGATTTCAAAGGTTTCTGATTGGACTCGCTCGCGCACTGAATTGGAAAATTGATTTATTGTGCACAAGATGGTTTGGGAGAAGTAAGAGATGATGGAAATCTCATCGAAAACACAACAACTCGTGACTATGCTTTTAGATCACGAAGTCTTTTCGACTACTGCACTAGATCATATTTTGGAGCAGTACAACGCTGTGGGTGGGCGTTTTGCCGACTTTTTGCTCGACACAAAACTTCTGGGCGAAGGGGATTTGTTGCGAATGTATGCCAATGTGGGGTTTGGGCTTGCCAACCTCGAGATGCTTGAAAACATTCCACAACAAGTCACACAGCAACTTTCAGCAAATCTTTCCTACTTACATAAAGCGATACCATTCCGTGAACATGGAAACCAACTTGATGTGGCTTTCCTCGAGCCACCAGAGGCAAACACATTGCAGACCATGAAAGGTTTTGCGGGGCGTGAGGTGCGAGTATTTTTGGCGGGGCGCGAGATTTTGACTTGGGCGATTGCCAAGCACTATCCCGAATTGTTACAAACCCCCGCCAGTAAAGAGATGCTTTTTGATCCGCTTGAAGATCGTATTGGGCAGCGTTTAGTTCGTTCTGGACATCTTACTAAAGCTCAACTCCAAGAAGCCCTGTTTGAGCGTACCCCCGGTAAGGCTGGGCGTACAGGAGAGGTACTGCTGCGGATGGGGTATGTCAGCGAAGATGATGTGTATCGTGCTTTGGCTGAGCAGGTACAGCTTCCGTTTGTGCAATTGCCCAAGGCGTTTGAGATTCCCAGGGAAGTTTTGGTGCTGTTGTCTCAGTCAGAAGCCCGCAGGTTTCAATGTGTACCTTTTGCAGAAAGCGAAATGGAAATACGCATGTTAACCTGCGAACCACATTCTATAGACGAAGTTCAAAAACTTTTTGACCGGCGTATCGTTTGGAGTGTCACCACCCCAAGCAACCTGAAAAATCTTGTATCGAAGCTTGTAGACCATTTTCATCCTGTGTTTAATATCATGATTGCGCAGGGATTGCTGCGCTTTGAGCAGCGCGCTCAAATTCACGCTCGAGTTCTGCGTGGAGTTGAACTCGACGTAGCGATTCTCGAGGCGGGTATTGCGCCAGAAGACCTGCAGCAAGCTAAAGCGGTTTTGTCTCAGGTGCAACTGATTCCCGTGGTCGGTGCTTGGGAAGGCAAGATAGATCTCGTAGAGCCGTTGATTGAAATGCCAAACTCCAATACTCAGCAAAAGCAACAAGAACTAGATGCCTTTGTGCGTAAAATTGTGCGCGAAGAACTCGAGCGTTTTCGGGCTTCGATTTTGTCTGAGCTACAGCAGACTTAACCTTTAGTCTAGATACAAGGTTTGAGTTTTTTGTGGTAGATTCTCACTTCATGTATGAACTTTTGCTTTTGCTTAAATCTGGTCGTGAAATTGTTGTAGGTCGTGCGGGTAATCAACAGGAAGCCCAACAACTCGTCGAGGGAGTCTCGAGGATGTATGCGGGGATTAAAGTTGCCAGCGAGCAGCATCATGCGTTGATTATGAATTTTGAAGGTGCGGTATATTGGGTTGTTCCAACCGAGATTGAAGGTTTTAGTCTTTATCGCACCGATGAAAATGCCCCACCATTGGTGATGCAGCCACAGCAGGAAGAGGGAGCAGCGCGATAATAATTTCCTCATGAAACTTGACCCCGCTAGTGTCGTTTCTGCCTACCGTGAGGGCTATTTTCTGATGGATAATGGCGAAGGCTTGAATTGGTATTCTAGCCGTGTGCACGCACTTTTTCCGCTTGATGGTTCATTGCATATCCCCCGTTCGTTGCGCCGCAAACTCAACTCGAGTCTTTTTGAATCGCGCATCAATGACGATTTTCTAGGCGTGGTTCGCGGTTGTGCAAATCGCAGCGAAACATGGATTACCCCAGAACTCGAACAAGTGTACAGCGCATTACATCGCGCTGGGGTAGCGCACAGTTTTGAAACATGGTACAACGGGGAACTGGCGGGTGGGGTTTTAGGACTCAGTATTGGTGCGGCGTTTATTGGTGAGAGTATGTTTACTCGAGTGCCGGAATGCGGCAAGGTTGCTTTGGTCCGGTTGGTTCAACACTTGCAAAAACAAGCTTTTTTGCTTTTCGATGCCCAAGTACAAAACCCGCACCTCAAGCGATTCGGGGCTTTTCAAGTGCCAGAGCGTGAATTCAAAAAACTGCTTGACAGAGCTACACACCTCGAGCGCAATTTTGTGCCCTAGGATTTTAGAGGTGCCTCAATATGGGGTGTAAGCCCAAGTAGCGCTCAACCCTGCAGGCATTGTAGACTACAGTCTCAGTTTCAGTCACGAAGTGTGAGTCTTCACCAATAAAGGGGTGGTCTATGCGCGTTCGGAATGTAGCAGTGGTCGGGCACAACGCCTGCGGCAAAACAACACTGGTTGAAGCCTTGTTGTTCAAGGGCGGTGTGAAAGAGCGGTTGGGCAAGGTCGAGGATGGCACTACCGCCTCCGATTATACCGAAGCCGAAAAGCGTCGGGGTATCAGCATCTCGACCAGTGTGCTGAATTTGCCCTGGAAAGAAACACATTTTAATCTTCTCGATGCGCCAGGCTACGCCGATTTTGTGGGTGAAATTCGAGGGGCGCTACGTGCAGCCGATAGCGCCTTGGTCGTGGTCAATGCAACAGCTGGGGTTGCGGTTGGCACAGAGCGAGTTTGGAACACCGCCGAAGAGTTTTCGATGCCTCGAGTTGTGGCGATTACCAAATTAGACCGTGAACACGCGAGTTTCTTTGGGACACTTGCAAGTATTCAAGATACACTCTCTGCTCATGCGGTCGCGGTTTCTATCCCAATAGGTACCGAAAATAATTTTCGAGGTGTGATTGATTTGCTTTCCGACCGAGCTTATATCTATCAAGAAGGCAAACTCGAGATCGCAGCCATTCCTGAGGCTCTGGTCGAATCGGCACGTGCTCAGAGAACTAAATTGCTCGAGGCAATCGTTGAAACCAATGAGGCGCTCCTGGAGCTATATTTAGCTGATGAACCCATAGAGGATAGCCAACTTCGGCAGGCATTTTTTGATGCGGTGCACCGAGCCGAGATTTTTCCGGTTGTACCTGTTTCTGGAGTGGGTTTGGTGGGACTCGAGCCGCTCCTGGAGTTGATGGCTGAAGCCTTGCGTGCTCCAGAAGAGCGCCGTCCTGTGCGGGGTATTGATGGCTCTGAGCGTGAATGCAGTATCAATGCGCCCTTGAGTGCTCGAGTCTGGCGTGTTTCGATTGACCCATTTGTTGGCAAAGTTGCCTACGTGCGAGTTTGGAGTGGCAAAATGAGCGCAGGAGACGCAGTGCACAACTCGCATTCAGATAAGGATTTCAAGCCAGCACACGTCTACACACTTGTAGGTAAAGAACTGCGAGAAGTTCCTGTTCTCGAAGCGGGGATGATCGGCGCAATAACTAAGGTTCCCGATGTGCATACAGGAGATACCCTTTGCGACCCAGCGCATCCGATTGATTTTGGAGAACTCGAATTGCCAGAACCAATCACCAGTATTGCGATACATGCTGCAACTCGAGCTGATGAAGATAAACTTGGCGCTGCAATTGGGAAACTTCTGGAAGAAGACCCCACATTACACTTAACGCGCAATAGCGAAACAGCAGAATCGGTACTTGAGGGGATGGGACATACCCATCTCGAGGTGGCGATTGAGAAACTTTCGATTATGGGCGTCCAAGTCCAGAGTAGCACTCCCAAAATTGCCTACCGCGAAACTGTGCGTAGTGTGGCAAGTGCCCAAGGCAAGCACAAAAAACAAAGTGGTGGGCATGGGCAATATGGTGATTGTTGGCTCAGGCTCGAGCCATTTGAACAAGAATTTATGTTTACTTCTGAAGTGGTGGGTGGTGTGATTCCCACCAAATACATTCCTAGCGTCGAGAAAGGCGTAGAAGAGGCGAGGCATCATGGTGTGCTGGCTGGTTTTTTGGTGCAAAATATTAAAGCGGTTGTCTATGATGGCAGTTATCACGATGTAGATTCCTCAGACATCGCCTTTAAGCAGGCAGGAATCTTAGCCTTTAAAGCAGCAATGGAAAAAGCAAAGCCTTGTTTGCTCGAGCCGGTTATGCTATTGCGTGTGCGCGTGCCAGAACGCTATACGGGAGAAATTTTAGGTGACCTCAATTCAAGACGCGCTCGGGTTCAAGGTATGGATCCAGATGGTGCGGTCACAGTGATTTCTGCTTTGGTGCCTTTGGTTGAAGTTCAAAACTATAGCCCGGACCTACATAGCCTCACCGGGGGGCGTGGCATCTACAGCCTCAAATTTGATCACTATGCAGATGTCCCACCAGCGCAGGCAGAAAAAATTATTGCTTCCCGAAGGCTCGAGATGCACGCTTGATGAGTCAGTTCGAGCACGGTGCTTGTCTTGGGATAAGCGCGGGTGCATATCTTTGGAGTCGGGGATTCATTTTGTAAGTTGTAAAAAAATACCAAGCGCTTGCAGGTTATGGGTCTGGGCGATTAAACTGCGCTATGGCAAAATTTTTGCGTGTTGGGCACCGCGGTATTAACCTCTCGAGTATTCAGTATTATGAACTCAGCGGCAATATGGGCTCGGGTTTGGGGCGTGCTGCTCCGAGTACAGCAACAGCAAGCAATGTTTCTTTGGTTTTATTTTTGGAAGGCGGTGCCAAGCTTGCAATTACCGACCCCACAGAAGCCAGAGAAGTGCTCTCAAGACTTGAGCATCTGTAGATTGAGTTTTGCGCGTATCTCGTCTGGAATTGGTTGAGCCGTTTTGCTCTTGTGGTCATACCAAACAAGGACAGTTTTGAGTGTGGCAGCAATAATTGAGTTGGCATAAACCTCGTGTGCCAATTCAAAACTCTTTGTCCCTATGCGCGTTACCCACGTCTTTATTTCCACCTGATGTCCTAATAAAATTGGCGATAGGTGGTTACACTCGGCTCGAGCCAGCACAATACTTGGAAAGGTGGCAGAGGTAATCTCGAAAAATGCTAAAAACTCGAGCCGAGCTTGCTCGACATACGAAAAGTAAACAGCATTGTTGACATGACCAAGCATGTCTAGGTCTGCAAAGCGAACACTGATTGGAAAACTAAAGGGCTGCATTTTTACTCAAAACGGTAGCCTTTGGGAACAACTACAACTCCATTTTCTGTCACCTTAAAGCCGCGAGAACGGTCTTGCTCGAGATCGATACCAATTTTTGTCCCAGGTGGCACAATCACATCTTTGTCAATGATTGCATTTTGCAAGATACTGTTGCGCCCAATTTCAACTTCGTCAAATAACACGCTACGCTGCACAAGAGCGTAGCTATTGACTCGAGCGCGACGAAAGAGCACAGAATCGCGCACTGTACCGCCAGAAATAATCACACCACCAGCAACAAGGCTGTTGAGTGCCCTTCCAGTTCGGTCGCCAGCTTCGTGCACAAATTTAGCTGGTGGGCTGTCGGCATTCACGGTGCGCAGCGGCCATTCTGGATTGTATAAATCAAATTCAGGACTCACCGAAATAAGTTCCATACTTGCATCGTGATAGGCATCTAAAGTACCCACATCTTTCCAGTATGTATTTGGGCGCTCCGAGCCAGGAATTGGGTTTTTGAAAAAATCATAGGCGTGCAAATGGTAGCCGTCGCGCAGTGCCCGAGGCAGCACATCTTTGCCAAAGTCCTTACTCGAGTTGTCATCTCTGGCATCTAAATCCAGCAAGTCCTCCAAGGCTTTGCGACTAAAAATGTAGTTACCCATACTTGCTAATGCCATTTCTGGCCTGCCTGGCATTGGAAATGGATTTTTAGGTTTTTCTTGAAATTCTGTAATTTTGCCGCGTTCATCAGTACCAAGCACACCAAACCTCGAGGCTTCTGCAATTGGAACAGGAAAAGCAGCAATAGACACATCGGCTCTGGAGTCCATGTGTTCTTCGATCATGTGGGCAATGTTCATTTTATAAATGTGATCGCCACTAAAAATTGCAATGCACTCGGCACGGTGATTTTCTATGAGGTGCATATTTTGCCAAATGGCATCGGCGGTTCCGCGGTACCAAACCGCGCCGAGTTCCTCAAAGCGGTATTGTTGTGCTGGAACCAAGGTGATAAAGTAGTCCGACAAAAACGACCCAAAGCGCCAACCACGTTGGATGTGCTCGGTCAAGCTCTGGGCTTTGTATTGGGTCAAAACATAAATTCCATAAATCTCGGAATTGATAAAATTATTGATTGCGAAATCAATAATACGGTATTTTGCCCC
>JBKBVO010000086.1:0-9996 GCA_046289535.1 Deinococcales bacterium
TTGAAGTTCCTGCACCGCAAGGCGAGGCCTATGTGGCGAATATGGGCTTGTGGTACTTGGCATGTTGGGTTGGTGTGTATTTGGCACTTTTGTATAACCAAAACCCCAAGGATTCCAAGGCGCTCGAGGTCTTGCATCAACAAAATTGACACTGTTTGGTTCTAAGCTGGTGGCATGAGGGTTTTTGTAGTACTACTGGGCGGGCTTGTGTGTGCTGTGGCAGGTTTTTTGGCTGCTGCTTATCTGGTGCCTGTAAGGTCTTTGCCATCATCAAATTTAGAGACTGTCGTTGCCCAAAGTTCGAGTGCAGTTGTTTCGGTGCGTACCGATATCGCAAATCTTTCTGACTCAGAGCTGCGTGGCGTAGGTTCGGCGTTTCATATCGGTGATGGCTATTTTGTGACGGCTGCCCACGTGCTGGATGGCGGCAGCAAAATATATTTGGATAACCGCGCCCGCACTGTGCAACATCTCGAGAACACCGAAATCGCCACCCTGGTGGGCAAAGTAGACGAGCTTGATTTGGCGCTGCTGCGTGGTCAGCCGCTACCGACCAGACTTGAGTGGGCAAGTATCCCAAGTGTAGTCGGAACACGGTGTTTTGCAGTTGGCAATCCTTTTGCTCGAGCACCGCGCAGTGTGACCGTTGGTTCTATCTCGGGCTTAGACCGCGTGCAGGTGACTCCCAAAGGCGCTCTAGCGGGTCTGCTGCAATTTGATGCAGCAGTGAATCCTGGAAATTCTGGTGGGGCGCTTTTAAATAGCGCTGGTGAGGTTCTGGGTGTGGTCTCGAGTATTTTATCGTCCACAGGAGCAAGTGCAGGTGTGGGTTTCGCGATTTCCACCCAGGTGGCGCGCCCTGCCATAGAAGCCTTGCAGCAAGGGCAGAACTATAAACTCCGGGCGCTTGGAGTCTCGAGCAGCGAAGACAGCGCCGAGGTCAAGGCGGTGCTCCCCGGTGGGTTAGCAGCAGCGGCAGGGGTTCAGGTAGGGGACACCTTGCTCGAGATTGACGGGCTCCCGATAGATACTTTACCCGAAGCCAATGCTGTTGTAGCAGTAGCAAAGGCTGGCTCGAGCGTAGAACTTTTGGTGAAGCGAAATGCAAAGTTGCAAAAGCTCATGCTGATGATTCCTTAAAGTTTTGAGTCAAATCGGCTCGAGTTATGGGAAGCCCCAGCCGTATAATGCTTGAATGATTCATACCATCACCCTCAATCCAACGCTGGATTTAACCTATATTGTTGATGCCTTTACCGAAAACGATACTGTGCGCGCACAAGCCGTATACCGAATGCCTGGTGGTAAGGGTATCAATGTTTCGCGCATGGCAAAGCGTATTGGGCACCCGACAGTCGCTTTGGGTTTTATTGCTGGCGGTACAGGTTTGGAGGTCTCGAGGCGCTTGGAAGATGAAGGCGTAAACACCTGGTTTACCCCGCTCGAGCAGGGTGAAACGCGCACCAACCCAATTATCGAAGCCAAATCAGGCGAGCATCTGCGCGTTTCTGGTCTGGGTCCCGTGGCAGACGCTCGCGCGGTCGAAAGCCTGCGTGAAGCGGTATTTTTGCTGCGCGCGCCAGATTTTTTGCTGGTCAGTGGATCGAGACTCGAAGGTGTGCCAGAAGATTTTTATACAGGTATGATCAAAGAGTGTAAAGCCCAAAATATCAAGGCTGTGGTTGATGCCGATGGTGCAGAACTCGAGAATGGCATTGCGGCGGGGGCTTTTTTAATTAAACCTAACCGCTTTGAACTCGAGCGGCTCTTAAAACGCGAATTGAACAGTCTAACTGATGTCTTAGCGGGTGCGAGGCAATGTTTGTACATGGGTGTTGGTGTGGTGGCTGCCTCGATGGGCGGAGATGGTGCATTGTTGGTCAGCCACGATTATGCTTATTACGCCAAACCGCCACAAGTCCAAGCGGGCAGCGCTGTTGGTGCGGGCGACAGCTTTTTGGCGGGTTTGCTCGCTAAACTTGCTGAAGGACTCGAGCCAAAAGCCGCGTTGCGCTTTGCGATTGCTTGCGGCAGTGCTACTGCCAGTGTGCAGGGTTCGCAGTTGGGTAATTTAGAAATCATCAATGCATTGCTGCCAAAGATCGAAGTGACCACAGTATGAGCTTGCCGCTCTATTCGCCTGCTCGAGTGCGCGAGCTTTTAGACAAGTACAACCTAAGAGCCACCAAAAGCCTTGGACAAAACTTTTTAGTTGATGGTAACGCCTTGCGCTCGATGCTCGAGCTTGCTGGCGTAGACTCGAGCAGCCATGTTTTGGAAGTTGGACCGGGGCTTGGAGTCCTGACCCAAGCATTATCCGAGGCTGCTGCAAGCGTTACTGCGCTCGAGAAAGACACACGCCTCGAGCCAGTCCTACAAGAAACCTTGGGCGCACTCCAGAATACTCAGGTGATTTTCACCGACGCGCTGTTGTGGGATTACAGCCAACTGCCCGAAAATGCACTGCTCTGCGCCAACCTGCCTTACTATATTTCGACAGCACTGATTACCACATTCCTCGAGTCGGGGCGCTTTAGCAAATTAACCTTTTTAGTTCAGCGCGAAGTTGCCGAACGCCTCGAGGCATCTCCTGGACAAGATGGCTATGGCTTTTTGGGGGCAGTGGTCAGTCTGTACGGCAGTGCCAAACGCTTGCGCGATGTCTCTAAAAACAGTTTTTTCCCCGTCCCGGACGTGACTTCGAGTATTGCTCAGATTATTGTCCGCCCAAATGCCAAACCCGCTAAAGGCATGGTGCAAGTTCTCGAGGCAGCTCTACACCATAGGCGCAAGACGATCCGCAACAATTTGCGTTTAGCGGGTTACGAAGACAGCGCTATCGAAGCCGCACTGCTAAACGCCCGCCTCGAGCCAACTCAACGTGGCGAAGACATCCCACTCGAGCAGTTAGCACTGGTAGCAGAAGTGCTGCATAGCTAGCTCACGCCAGCCGCTCGAGAATCAGTGTGGGTACTTCGACCCTGTGTTCTACTACGAAAAATGCGCTCTCGAGCAGATTTTTTGCTATCTCTAGCCCCTTTTGGTTATGGTAAATCGTTGCCAGAGCCGCGCCAGCCTCCACCCTCATTCCTGGCTTTAGGTGAATCTCCACCCCAACGCTGTGGTCTATGCTTTCGTGTTTTTGTTCGCGTCCGCCGCCGAGCGCTAACACTGCTTTGCCCACCGCTAAGGCATCCAGACGCTCGAGATAGCCTGACTGGGTGGCACTTATGGTGGTGCGACCTTGGGCGATTTTGAACTTTTCGGGTTGGTCAATATAACTTGGGTCTCCACCTTGTGCAGCCACAAAAGCCCTAAACTTATCCAGAGCCGCTCCAGACTCGAGCGCTTGCTTGGGTAACTCAAGCGCTTGCTGTGCGCTAAAGCCTTCGGCTAAGAGCGTTTCTTCTGCCAGCGCTAGGCACAAGGCACGCAAGTCGTCTGCACCGTGCCCTTGCAGGGTGCGAATCGCTTCTTGCACCTCGAGCGCATTGCCCATCATGCTGCCCAAAGGGGTTTCCATATCGGTTAAGACAGCGCGGGTGTTGCGCCCTGCCAAGCGCCCAATATCAATCATTGCCTTTGCCAATTCTCTGGCATCGGGCAAGGTTTTCATGAATGCCCCAGCTCCGACTTTAACATCTAACACAATGGTTTTTGCACCACTTGCCAGTTTCTTAGACATGATGCTCGAGGCAATTAAAGGAATACTTGGCACAGTCGCAGTGACATCGCGCAGAGCATACAGCAGCCCATCGGCGGGAGCGAGGTTTTTAGATTGTCCAACCAGCACCAATCCAATATCTTTTGCCTGCTGTAAGAATTTTTCTTCCTCGAGTTGCGGAGACCAGCCAGGGATGCTCTCGAGTTTGTCTATTGTGCCGCCAGTGTGTGCTAAACCGCGTCCACTCATTTTGGCAACGGTTACCCCGCAGGCAGCAAGCATCGGCGTAAGGACTAGACTGGTTTTGTCGCCTACGCCGCCCGTGCTGTGCTTATCGGTGGTGCGCGGCAGGCTGCTCAAATCGAGTTGTTCGCCACTGGCAGCCATCACTTGGGTCAAAATGGTGGTTTCTTCTGCCGTCATACCACGCAAGAAAACCGCCATCAGCCATGCAGATATTTGATAGTCTGGCACGGTTTTATTCACATAGCCAAGGATAAGCTGCTCGAGTTCAGGGCGAGTGTGCTGGTTGCCGTTGCGTTTCACTTCGATGATTTCGGGGATGGTCATAGGGGCAGTTTAGAGCATCTCGAGGAGCAATTGATATACTGCTCTTTGCGTCTTTGGTTTTGCAGTTCAAAAACCCGATACAATGCTGCTCATGCCTGACAGTGCACTCCAGTATTTCCAAGCCGCCCTTGCCGAAATGGAAGAGCGGCGCAAGCACATCGAACTCGGCGGTGGCTTAGATCGCCAAAAAAAGCAGCGCGAACAAGGTAAACTGACCGCTCGAGAACGCATCGAAACCCTTTTAGACGAAGGCAGTTTTGTCGAGACTGGCGTTTTTGTGGAACACCTGGACTCGAGCCTGATGCAAGGTGTAGAAGCTCCAGGCGAAGGTGTGGTTACAGGTTTTGGCACTGTGGCTGGGCGCAAGGTTTGCGTCTTTAGTCAAGATTTTACTGTGTTGGGCGGAAGCCTGGGCAAAATGAACGCTGCCAAAATTACCAAGGTGATGGATTTGGCGGTTAAGGTTGGTTGCCCAATCATCGGGTTAAACGATTCTGCAGGGGCGCGAATCCAAGAAGGTGTGGATAGCCTTTCTGGCTACGGCGAAATTTTTTATCGCAATGCCATTTATAGCGGTGTGGTGCCGCAAATCAGCGCGATTTTAGGACCTTGCGCAGGTGGTGCGGTCTATAGCCCAGCACTCACCGATTTTATTTTGATGGCGCGTGGCAGCAGCTATATGTTTATCACCGGTCCGGAAGTGATCAAAAGTGTGACCCGTGAAGATGTCAGCTTTGAGGAATTGGGTGGTGCTGATGTTCATTCACAAAAAAGCGGAGTCTGCCATTTAGAGGGCGAAAATGACCGCGATGTGCTCGAGAAGATTAAACAATTAATTGCTTACTTGCCCAACAGCGCCAAAGAACAACCGCCCATTGTGGCAAACAAAGACCCAAAAACCCGCAAAACCCCAAAAATTCTCGAGATTGTCCACCCAGACCAAAAAAAGCCCTACCCAATGCTCGAGGTGATTGGCGAAATCGTGGATGAAGGCAAGTTTTTGGAGATTCAGCCGCAGTTTGCTAAGAACATCTTGTGCGGTTTTGCGCGGCTCGGTGGGCGTTCGGTGGGGATTGTGGCGAACAATCCGCGCTATATGGCGGGGGTCTTAAATATTGATGCCTCGGACAAAGCAGCACGCTTTATCCGCACCTGTGACTGCTACAACCTCCCGATTATCACATTGGTGGATGTGACTGGTTTCCTACCAGGCGTGGCGCAAGAACATCAAGGCATTATTCGGCATGGTGCAAAAATGCTCTATGCCTATGCCGAAGCCAGTGTGCCAAAAATTACCTTGATTACACGCAAAAGCTACGGCGGGGCATACCTCGCCATGAACAGCCGCGACATGGGCGCGGATGTGGTCTTGGCATACCCCAATGCCGCCGTTGCGGTGATGGGCGCAGATGGCGCAGCCAATATTATTTACCGCCGCGAAATTCAAAAATCCGAGAATCAAGCCGCGACTCGAGCCGAGAAAATTGCCGAATACAAAGCCGCTTTCGATAACCCCTATGTGGCGGCAAGCAGAGGCTATATAGACGATGTAATTCATCCCGAAGACACGCGCAAGCATCTGATTTTGCATCTCGAGATGCTTTCCGAAAAGCGCGAGGAGCGCCCATTCAAGAAGCACGATAATCTGCCACTATAAAAAAGAGGACGAACCAACTTTATGGTTCGTCCTCTTTGCTTGGGCTTTTACCAAGTCAAAGGCAAGCTAGATGAATACGGGTACGGAAGTGGATTAAATGGGGCTTGTAAAATGCAGGCTTTGGTGGTTCCGCCGCCGATGAGATTAAGCTCTACTACATTTTGGCACTTATATATTTGGATATTAAAGCGTTTGGTCACACTCGCTCCATCTGAGTCGGTAGCTTCGATGCGGATGTTGTGTCGTCCATCAAAATTTGGTCCAGTGCCAGAAACCAAAAGCCTTGGCTTATGTCCAGAGCCGGGCAGCGTCGTAACTTTGTATAGATCATCCACATACCAATTTAAAGTACAGCAATTTGTGCCATCTTGAGCATCTTCGGCTTTGGCATCAAAATCCACATAATATGCCTCGAAGATTGTTGGGGCAAGTTCGTTGGGTAGTGTCATTTCTTCTTCGTCTACAGGGTATTTTATTGTAATTACGGGTTTAGTGTTCTTGGCTTCCGCAATATCCCACTTCAAGCCCGTCAAACGCTTATCCCAATCCAGATTCACCAAGCCAAACAAATCGAGCTTGACTCCAATAAACCAATCCAGCCCTGCAGTCAGTTCCCATGTTGGGTTGCGTGGAAAACCCGCCACAATTTTTGCCCATGCTCCGGCAGAAAGGGTTGGTCCAGTGATGTCGTACAACAAGACCGAAAGTTCACCCTCGAGGGTTGCTTTGGCTTCTGCATCTATCGAAACGTCTACGCTCGAGGTTTGTACATCGTTATCGAATTTAGTATAGGGTTTAAAGTTGCCATCTTTAAGTTCTACGCCGGCAGTGATCTCGAGTTGCTGCTCGGCAACAAATTTAAGACTTGCCGAAACCGTGCCGTTAATCTGCAAACGAATCTGAATTTCTGCCACAAAAACCAGAGGAATTCCTAAAACTGGAATGGTAAATGACCCCAAAACAGCTTTGCCAATCAGATAATCCTTGTCTATGGTGCGGGTGAGTTTGCCCTCGACAATCAGTTTGGCGTTTTCGGTGAAGGTTACATGGGTATCCAAATACGGGTTGGTACAGAGAATGCCTTCACAGTCGAAACTAAAGTCAAATCCCAAGTCAAAATCAAGGCTTCCCGTAACGCATATTTGGTCGTTTTTGGTGTTTTTATTGCCGTCGGTATTGACTGGGCAAAACGTTTTTTCTACGGGCAAATTGACAATGCCTCTGGTTTGTGCGCCTGACCCTGCTACTTTTATGGGCAAAACCTGACCATCTGCCAAAATGACTTTAGAGGCAGCATTCACAGTGCTACGGCGTTGTACCCGGAAACCACCACCAGCAAAGATATCGCGCAATTTGGCGGCTTCGGTGACCACAGAAAGTTGTGTGCCAAGGTCGGTGACGCTTTTGATCTTACGCAAAAAACCACGTTTAGCGCGTTGTGGGTGGTAGCCGACTAAAATGGTATCGGCGACCATTTTACTCAGGGCTTGGGAGTCAAGTAGGCTCTTATCAAAAACCACTGTACCAGTGCTGCGATCTGCAGAGACAATTGCGGCTAGTCGGTTTTTGCCAATTGGCAACACACTGTCACGAATCTGAGTGCTTGGTTTTACGGTAGCGGCTTTATCCTCCATTTCGATGACCGTGAGTGCTGCTTCTATTTGTTCTTGGGTAATTGGTGCGGGGTTTTCGTCGGGATCGGGCGGTGGTGGGGTTGTGCCACCACAAGCGATTGCCAAAACGGCAAGAATTGCAAACAATATAAACCAACGGAACTGCTTCATAAAACCTCCTTCTGTACGTGAATTGCTTGAGTGAATAGCATTTAGATTGTTTCATTTGGCGGCGCTCGAGCTACGCCTTCTGCCTCGAGCTTGGTGCTTAAATCAGATAAAAACACCTCCATATCCTCGAAGCACAAAATTTCACCAGAGCGCAGGTCTTGGATCTGAAACTCGAGCGCATTGGCTTGTTGCCGAATTCGCAACAGGTAACACGAAAGTACGGTTTGGGCTTCCATGCTTCCAATCTAGGGGCAGTGCGTTCCACCAGCGTTCCATGAACCAAGCCCAAGGTGTATTCATGGCGCAGACAATAAAAGTCTGTGCGTGATGTCGGCGTGATGCTTACATTTTGAGGTGCGTATCCAGCCAATCGAGCAAGCTAGAAAACTCGAGTTTACTTTGGTCTATAGCTTTTGATTCTTGCTTTGCAAGAAGTGTACTTGCTTCTTCATGAACCCACTCTTCACAGTCTATGCCAAGCAAAAATACTGCCAATGTTTGCGCCGCTAATGTTTGTCCTTGTTGACGAAAGTGCTTACAAAAAGACCAAACCACCCGTGCTGCATACATATAGGCATTGGCATTTAAGGTACTTTGTAAGGTTTGCAAATTGAGCGCGTTGGCTTGCTGTGGCATTTGAAGGTGATAGAGTACGTCTGCCAAGTTGGTATTTGAAATGGCTAGGGCAATTGGTTCGCCGATTTCTTTTTTCTGGATAATGCTTTGCTCGTAATATTTTTTGGCGCTCAGGTAATCGCCTGCTCGCTCTGAGAGATGTCCAAGGTTTGTGAGCGCTGCACTCGAGCCGCGCAAATAGCCAATTGATTGACAGATCTCGAGCGCTTGAGTGTAGAGCGCAGTGGCTTTTTGGATATCGCCTACCGATTCAAAGTTAATGCCGTAGTTGTTATAGATAAGACCAATTTCGGATAAATCGTTGGCGGTTTTTGCCATCTCGAGCGCGGTTTCATAATGCGAATTAGAAAGTTGTGGCTGATTGAGATTGCTGTAAATAACAGCGATGCGGTTGTGGGTGCGAGCCATTTCGGAGTGGCTGTAATTGGCAGCAAATACTTCAAGTGCCTTGTGATACTCGAGTAGAGCCTGCGGATAATTCGCTGCGAAATGTTGCACAATCCCTAAAGTATAAAAAGCAACACCACGAAATACCCAGTTGAGATCATTATGCCCAATTTCAAGACAGGCTTGAGCGCTTTGCAAGGCGAGGTCATCTAGTCCTAACTTCACCCCAAAATTGGCACGCAACGCCAAGCACTGCCCCAAAGTCGGAAGCGCCAAATGCGGTTGTGCCAAAATTTTTTGGGTGCAAGCGATACCAAGTTCAAACAAACCAAGCATTTCGACAAATGCCAGAAAGCCCAACATGGCTTGGTCTGAAAATAAACCATTGTTCTGCTCGAGGACATCAACAATATTGACGACTTCGAGCCTGCACTGACGCAATGTATCTGGGGTAATACTCGAGCGCAGGTTTTGGTTTTGTTGCTCGAGATATGTTGTAAAAAACTTTTGTTTTTGTTCTAAGCAGGCTTGGTAGTTCTTTGGCTCGAGTGGAATCACAAATTGCTTCACCAATTCATGTAATTCAAAACGCCCATCAAGAGTGCGTTGTATCAAGGCAAGGTTTTGCAGATGAAGCAATACCCCCAAATGTGCCTTTGCGATGCTGGCGGCGGCAGCAACAGAAAAACTGCCCGAAAAAACTGATAACCCCACCAATACGCTTTGTTCGTTAGGGGAGAGCAAGCTCCAAGCCGATTCAAGGATGGTTTTGAGGTTGCGGTGGCGTGCGAAAACATCTTCGTGATCAGACTCGAGCAGCGTTTCAAATTGCACCAATAAACCTCTGAGTAATTCCTCAACCCCAAGGCTACGCGTCCAAGCAGCAACAATTTCGAGCGCCAAAGGTAAGCCTTGTACCTGTCTGGTCAAATCGCCAATTAAACCAAGCGTATTTTGGTCTGCAGTAAAGCGACTCGAGCGCCGTGCTGTTTGCCCAAGAAAAAGCTGCACTGCTTCAAATGACTCGAGTGGTTGTTTGGTCTCAATAGCGGGATAGGATAAGCCAGTCAGATCAAACAGCCATTCGGAACCCAAACCCAACACCAGCCGTGAAGTCACGACAATTTTAAGTTTAGGTGCATTGGTCAGTAAGCCCTCGAGCCATGAACTATGTTCTGTGAGTTGCTCAAAGTTATCTAAAAACAACAGCATCTCCTTGGCACGTAAATGGTTTTGCAGTTGCACCTCGGTTTTTGTGGCTCCAGAAAAAGCAAAACCTACCGCCGATGCAATTCCAG
>JBKBVO010000087.1:0-9969 GCA_046289535.1 Deinococcales bacterium
AGCTGTGTCAGACAGTGGGGCTGGATGCACTTGTGGAGGTACACACCGAAACTGAACTTGATTTGGCACTCGAGGCTGGGGCAAAAATAGTTGGGGTCAATAATCGTGATTTGGTCAGTTTGGACATTAATTTAGGCACCGCACCGCGCATTGGATTGCTTGCAAGAGAATATGATTTTGAAGGCGTGTTGATTGCGCTTTCGGGTTACTCAAACCGAGCCGAGTTAATATCGCTCGAGGGTGTTTTTAACGCGGTTTTGATTGGCTCGAGTTTGGTGCAGAGCGATGATATTGCCCAAAGTGTTCGCAGGCTTTTGGGTACTGCTACTTAGGCTCGTGAAGCGTGCAGTTTGTCTTTGCTTGTTTGTTTCGCTGCCATGAGTGCTTACCGGCTTTGATAAGTTGAAGTTCAATATCGTTATTCTGCTAGATTAGAGTCATGCCAACCGAAGCACCGACAAACTGCCAAAAGGGAATTTCTTTGCGTCATTCCTCGAGCCGTGAACTGGCGGTTTCTCGGGTGATATTGGATTAAAACTTATCGCCCTAGAGCGGGTAGCCATAGCACTGTTTAAGCGGATCATTTTACGATTCACCTAAACAGTAGTTTTTACGATTTACTTAAACATGATCTGCAATGAACTTCACTCGAATACCTTAATGCCGATAACCCCCTCCTCGAGTTGAACCAAGAAATAGGTATCGTCAGGGTGTGAATACTCGATGCCTTCACACAGGGTTTCTTCAACCAAAACCTGCTCAAACAGCTTGGCAGCCTCGAGCCAGTCACCCGATAGATTCAAGCGCAGTAAAATTCGATTTGAGACTTCTAAGCCTGCATCTTTGCGACCTTGCTGAATTGCGCGCAATAAGTCTCGCGCCAGACCCTCGAGAATCAGTTCCTTGCTCAATGTTGTAGTAAATGCCACCAAGATGCCGTCTTGTTCTACTGCAGCAAAGCCTTGAGGCGATTTGGCATCCACGAGCACATCTTCTGGTCCAAGCACGAATACACCATCTGTTGTTTCGAGCGGAAATTCTTTACCTTGGTGAACCGAAGCAACGATTTGTACAGGATCGCTTTGTGTGAGGGCTGTGCGAATGGCAGGAATGTTTTTCCCATACTTGCGCCCGAGTGTTGGCAGATTGGGCTTTAAGTGATAAGAAACAAGACTTGTGCCTTCCTCGAGTATTTTAACTGCTTTGACATTTAGTTCTTCAGCGATGGTTTCGCTGAAACGCTCGAATGCAGCGTTGTCGGTTGCTTCACGCGCCCGCAGCATCACTTCTGCTAATGGCTGGCGTAGTTTGAGGTTGGCTTGCCCACGCGCAGCACGCCCTAAGTCTACAGCACGAAGCACTGCTTCCATCTCGAGAACCAGTTTTTGGTCGTACTTTGCAACGTTAAATTGTGGGAACTCGCATAAGTGCACACTTTCAGGTGCTGTAGTGTCTACATTGCGCACCAAATTTTGATACAAGTTCTCGGCTAAGAAGGGCGTATACGGTGCGGCTAATTTACAGACTGTGACCAGCGCTTCGTACAGGGTTGCATACGCAGCAGTATCAACTGTGCCATCTTGAGTCCAAAAGCGGCGGCGATTGCGACGCACATACCAGTTACTAAGCTCCTCAACAAATTGCTCGAGCGCTTTTCCACCGCGCCTTGCATCGTAGCCCTCTAACGCTTGGGTTACGGTTCGCACCAAGCCCTCGAGTCGGGCAATTAACCAACGGTCTATTTCTGGGCGCTGCTCGAGTGCGGGGGCACTATCGAGTTTGGGGTTGTCTAAATTGGCATAAAGCACAAAAAAGCTGTAGACATTCCACAGCGTATTGATAAACCCACGTTGCGCCTCCGCGACCAAGCGCTCCGAGAACCGCTTGGTGTCGCCTGGTTCAGAGCCGGTGAACATGTACCAACGCACTGCGTCTGCGCCGTATTTATCAAAGGCTGGCAATGGTTCGACCACGTTGCCTTTGGATTTGGACATCTTCGCGCCTTTTTCGTCCACTAAGTGCCCGAGACAAACGACGTTCTTGAATACCGGCTGGTCGTAGAGCAGTGTGCCAATCGCGTGCAGGCTGTAAAACCAGCCGCGCGTCTGGTCTATTGCTTCGCAGATGTAATCGGCGGGGAAGTGTTTGTTAAAGGTCTCGAGTGTTTCTTGGCTGCGCGCTATCCCATCAGCGTCGAGGAGTAGGTGCCACTGTGCGTAGGGCATCGCACCGGAATCGAACCAGACATCGAGCACCTCTGGCACACGCGTGTAGCGTTTGCCTTCGAGTTCAAATACCGCGTCGTCAATGTAAGGGCGGTGCAAGTCCGCGTGCTCGAGCGGTTTGCCCATCAGCATCTCGAGTTCGCGCACGCTACCAACGCAAACATAGTCCTTGCCATCCTCCGATACCCAAAACGGCAGTGGTGTGCCCCAATAGCGCTCACGACTGATACCCCAATCGACATTGCCCTCGAGCCACTTGCCAAAGCGTCCATTTTTGATGTGTTCGGGTACCCAATTGATTTGTTGGTTGGTTTCGACCATGCGGCTTGCCATCTTGTTGGTACGCACAAACCAACTTGGGCGAGCAAAATACAAAATCGGGTCGCCAGTGCGGTCATGGAATGGGTAGCGGTGGCGGTAAACCCCAGCGTGATACAGCACACCTCGAGCCTTCATCTCTTTAATTAGCCCCTTATCGGCATCCTTAAAAAATTTGCCACGCTCGTCTGTCACTTGCATGATACCGTTTCCATTGGTGCCAAAGCACAGCACAGCATCGTAGCGCTTGGCGACCTCGAGGTCTTCTGCACCGTAGACGGGCGCTTGGTGCGCCAGTCCCGAGCCGTCTTCATCGCCGACGAAATCTGCGAGTACCACGATATGTGCGCGTGGGTGCCCGTTTTTGAGTTGAAATTTTTCCGAATTGAGCTTGAGTTCGCTAAAGACTTCGGGAAAGGGTTGCTCGTATTGCCAATATTCCATCAGCGCACCCTGAAAGGTGGCAACAATTTCGAGTGGGGGCTGGTCTTTGTGCAATTCGCTTATGCGCCCTACCGCATTTTTGGCGATGACGATATGACCCATTGGACTGGTGCAGAGCGCATACTCGAGGTCAGGATTGACAGCGGCTAAAGTGTTACTGGGCAGCGTCCAAGGTGTGGTTGTCCAGACCACCAGCGCAGGGGAGAGCAGTGTGTCGAGCTTCACACCTTGCGCCTCGAGCACTGCTCTGAGTGCTGCTGGAGTGGTCTCGAGTTTGACCGGTAGGCGCACATAAACGCTTGGATCATCCACCATTTGGTAGCTGTTTTCGTCGCCCAGTTCGGCTTTAGAAAGCGTGCTGCCAATGCGTGGCGAAACTGGCACAACCTTAAAGTCGCGCTCGACCAAGCCTTTGTCCCAGAGGCGTTTGAGCAGATTCCACACCGACTCGATGTACTCGTTATGGTAAGTCACGTAGGCGTTTTCGAGGTCTACCCACATGCCAAGGCGTTCGGTGAAATAATTCCAGTCCTTGATGTTGCTAAACACACTTTCGCGGCAAAGGCGGTTGAACTCTTCCATCTGTGCTCGAGTCGCACCATGGTTGCGCCCCTTGATGCCCATTTTCTTCTCGACACTGATTTCCACAGGTAAACCGTGTGTATCCCAGCCGCCTTTGCGCGTAACATGGTAGCCTTGCATCACCTTAAAGCGTGGAAAAATATCTTTGAAGGCTCGAGCGAGAACATGGTGCATGGCAGGTTGCCCATTGGCGGTAGGAGGTCCTTCGTAAAATACGAATTCGCCGCTTGGAGCGGGTTTTTGTTCGGTTTTATGGAAAATGTTTTGGGTTTTCCAGAACTCGAGCACTTCTGCCTCGAGTTGGGCGTAGCTGACTTGGGGGGCGACCTCATTGAATTTCATACTGTTACCTCGGATAGCCTGAATTGGGTTTATGTGTTTGACGGTTATTCGTAAGGATGGGTTTTTGTACCCGCCTAAGTGAAAAGTCGATTTTTCTTAAGCCAACTGACGAGCATTGAGACTGCATGTGCTGCTGTCATGAAAAAACCCCAGTAAGGTAATTACCTTGCTGGGGCGCTTATTTACGGCGCGTTACCACCCAACTTCACCCAAGACCTCGCGGCGCTCGAGCCTCATGCCGTCCGAACTCTACGGCTTGCGCTGTGTCGGGCGCTCCCGAGCGGGTCTAGTTGCAAGTGGCGTGCAACCGCCACGGCTTTCTTCCGCTTGTACTTCAAGAGGTGATATTCGCTCGAGCTCGTGTCCATTGGCGCTTTCACCATCCGCCATTCGCTGTTGGGGCGTGTTCTCGAGGTACTGTCCTCTGGTTGGTATGTTAAGAATTTTTGGCGCGGCTGTCAATGCTATAATTTGTTTATGCGTTCTGCCCCCGTGAACCCCCAAACCAGTTTCGAGGAATTTCTCGGGTTCGAGGAGACCAGTGCAGACAAACACGAGTTTGTGGACGGTAATCTTTTTGTCATGGCAGGCGGCACCGAGCTTCATAATGAACTGGCGGGTGAATTTTATATTCAGGTAAAAGCCTCTGCTCGTGCTGCAGGGTTCAAAACATACATTTCTGACGTGTTCATTCGCACACCTGGAAATGTTGGCTACATGCAGTGTATATATCGCTGCCGAAGATTCGAGAGATACTACAAGAGTTAAACATAGCCCTATCGTCATTCTCGAGGTGTTGTCCGAAAGCACCGAAACTCTTGACCGGGGCGAGAAATGGCAAAGCGATCAAACCGTTGCTCGTTTGGAGTAGCATATTTTGCTTTCGCAAAATGAACCGAAAGCAGAGGTTCACACTCGAGCCAACAAGAGCATTTGGCATTACCGGTTTTTGCAACAAAGTGGTGTTCTCGATTTGCCAAGCATTGGATTCAGTATTGCACTCGAGGTGTTATATTAAGATTTGCTAAAATAGAAGTTAAAATCCTGCTTTTGCGCTTGCACAAATTGGTATGCTCTAGCCAGAATGAATTCCGCTGCATCTTCTCGCTCGCAACGCCCCGGTGCGCCCTCACCAGCCTCCAACAAAGCCGTTGGACGTGCGCTTGGCTACCTAAAAACCTATCGTCTCGAGACTGTGGCTGCATTGGTCTCGCTGCTTTTGGTCACGGTTTCCAACCTTTTTGCGCCGTTTTTCATTCAGTTGGCAGTGGACAATGGAATTGGCAAACAGAATTGGAATACAGTACTGCTCGCTGTTGGTGGCTTGATTGGCGCTGCACTCCTCAGAAGCCTGTTTACATTTTTGCAGGGCTATCTTTCTGAACGTGCCTCGCAGGGTGTAGCCTTTGATTTGCGTGAAACACTTTTTGCAAAATTGCAGCGCCTTGGCTTTAGTTATTATGACCAAGCCCAAACGGGTAATCTGGTCACACGCATCACTTCTGATGTTGAAGCAGTACGTGGTTTTATTGGTGCGGGTCTTATTCAAATCGTTGCAGCCGTATTAACGCTGCTTGGGACAATTGCGGTTTTGTTGTTTATGAATTGGTCACTCACACTGATTGTACTTTTGACCATTCCACCAATTTTTTACTTGCTTTTTAGGTTCGTCTCTAAAATCGGACCACTTTTTGGGCAGGTGCAGATGGCATTGAGTAAGCTCAATACTGTGTTGCAAGAAGACTTGCGCGGCTTAAAAGTGGTGCGTGCATTTGTTCGAGAAGAGTTTGAAAAAAAGCGATACGGGCAAGCTAATGATGCGCTACTCGAGAAAAACCTCGGTACAATCAGTGCTATTTCTGGTGTTTTCCCGAATGTGATTTTGTTTGGTAGCCTCGGGACTTTGGCAGTGGTTTGGTACGGTGGTCTCGAGGTTTTTGCGGGTCGCCTCACGCTGGGTGAATTGCTTGCGTTTAACGCTTACCTGGGTTTTTTGCTGCAACCGATTTTTACCATTGGCTTTTTGGCTGCGGGTTTGGCTCGAGCAGGAGCCAGCGCAGAGCGCATTTTTGAAGTGATAGATGCGCCTTTGGATGTTCTCGAGAAAGCCAATGCCCCAGCACTACCACCATTGGTGGGTAGGGTTGTATTCGAGCAGGTCTCATTTCGCTATGTTGGCGCAGAGAAAGAAGCCTTAAAAAATGTATCCTTTAGTGTCGAGGCAGGGCAAGTTGTTGCAATCATCGGCGGTACAGGCAGTGGAAAATCGAGCCTAATCAATTTGATTCCGCGTTTTTATGATGTCTCCAAAGGCAGCATTAAAATTGATGGTATTGATGTGCGCGATGTACAAATTTCATCCTTGCGTGGACAAATTGGTGTGGTTTTGCAGGAAGCTACACTTTTTAGCGGTTCGGTGCGTGAAAACATTGCCTATGGTAAACCCGAAGCCAGCCTAGAAGAAGTTTATGCTGCTGCCAAAGCTGCACAGGCGTTTGAATTTATTTCGCAACTCGAGCAAGGTTTTGAAACGATTGTTGGTGAGCGTGGTGTGGGCTTAAGTGGCGGGCAGCGTCAGCGTATTGCTATTGCTAGAGCGCTACTGCTCAAACCTAAAATGCTAATTTTAGACGATTCCACCTCGGCGGTGGATGCCCAAACCGAAGCGCTCATACAACAAGCGCTAGACAGCCTAATGCGCTCGGAAAAGCGCACTACTTTTGTGATTGCCCAGCGCATCAGCACGGTGCGAATGGCAGACCTGATTGTCGTGTTAGATAAAGGTCAGGTGGCTGCAGTAGGCACGCATCAACACCTGCTTGAGACCAGCGAGCTCTATAACGATATTCTTGGTTCGCAACTTAAAGGCGGTGCAGCATGAGACCCCCACCAGGAAGCCTTGCGAGCATGGCGCAAGAAAACGAAACCGCTAAAAATCGCGGTGCGACAGCTAAGCGCTTGATTGGTGAATTTGCGCCATTCGCCTCGAGCTTGTGGATTTTAGCGCTGCTGGTCCTGCTTGGCGCAGCCTGCCAAGCGTTTGCGCCACTCTTGGTTGGGCAAGCTATAGACCAAAATATTGCTAAACTCGAGCCAGAGGGCTTAGCGCTGCGAATGCTCGAGTTATTGGGGATTTATGTATTAGCTTCCTTGGTCTCGAGGTGGCAAATCGTTGTTGTGGGCTCAACTTCGCAAAGATTACTTGCAGGCATGCGCTTGCGCTTGTTCGAAAAATTACAATGCCTGCCGCTTGGCTACTTTGATAAGCGTCCAATAGGTGACCTGATGAGCCGCATTACCAATGATGTAGACACACTCTCGCAGTTTTTTGGGCAGGGTATCACTCAGCTTTTTGGCGCGTTTTTTGGTTTGATTGGGATTTTAATAGCGATGCTTTTATTAAACTGGCAATTGGCATTGGTAAGTTATTTAATAATACCCGCAATGCTACTGACGACTGGTTTTTTTGCGGCTCGAGCCAGAATTGCTTTTCGTAAGACCAGAGAAACTGTAGGCGATGTTACCGCCGATATCCAGCAGGAAATAGGTGGGGCGCGAGAAGCTCAAGCCTTCAACCGTGCCAATGCCAACATCAATCGTTTCCGCGCCCGCAATGAAGCTAACCGTAACGCCAATGTGCAGGCGGTGGGTATAACTTCGGCGTTTTCGCCAGCGATTGAATTCTTAAGTACGCTTGCTACGGCGCTGGTGATTGGTTTTGGTGGATACTTGGTGTTTCAAAGTCAACTCACTGTGGGTTTACTGGCAGCATTTTTGCTTTATGTACAGCAATTTTTTCGTCCTGTGCAACTTCTAAGCGCAATTTACACCCAGGCGCAGGGCGCTTTGGCGGGCGCAGAGCGAATCTATGCGATTATGGACGAACAGCCAGAGCCTGCCGATTCAACTGATGCCAAGACCTTAGAGCGTCTCGAGGGGAGGATTGAGTTTGAAGATGTATATTTTGGCTACACTAAAGAAAAACTTGTTTTAAATGGGGTTTCCTTTAGCGTGGAAGCGGGTCAAACGGTTGCCCTTGTTGGCACTACAGGCGCAGGTAAGACCACAGTTGCTAGTCTGATTCCACGTTTTTATGATGCAACAAATGGAATAGTGCGTGTGGATGGGCAAGATGTGCGTTCCCTCACTCGAGCCAGTTTGCGCTCGGGTATGGCATTTGTGTTGCAAGAGCCATTTTTGTTTAGTGGTACAATTCTTGAGAACATCCGCTACGGTAAACTCGAAGCAACCGATTTAGAAATTGAAAATGCTGCTAAATCGGTGAGTGCCCACGAATTTATCGCTGCACTGCCGCAGGGTTATGCCACGCCAGTTGCCGAAGGTGGCGTGGGCTTGAGCCAAGGGCAGAAGCAGCTTATCGCGCTTGCTCGAGCGATTTTGGCAAATCCGCAGATACTTATTTTGGACGAAGCCACTGCGAACATTGATACACGCACCGAGGCACTGATTCAAGCGGCACTCGAGAAACTGCTGACCACGCGTACAAGTGTGGTGATTGCGCATCGCTTAAGCACCATTCGCCATGCACAACAAATCATTGTGCTTGAGCAGGGGCGCATTCTCGAGCATGGCACGCACGAACAGTTGCTGGCGCACAACGGCAAGTATGCCGAGTTATATGCACGGCAGTTTCGTTAACTCATCTGTGCCCTAGCTAGTATATCTTGCGCCGCTGCTTTGGCGCGAACCAAGTCGTCTTGGTATTTTAAGAGCGCACCAAACGAATCCTCAATTGTGCTTGTCTCGAGACTGGTCACATTGAGCGCGATTAAACTTGCTGCCCAATCGAGTGTTTCGGCTACCCCTGGCGCCTTATACAGCTCGAGTTGGCGCAAACCTTGTACAAACGCCACAATTTGTTTGCCTAGCAGCTCTGGCAACTTCGGCAGTTTTTGCTGCACAATCTTTAACTCTTTACTAAAACTTGGGTAATCTATCCAGTGGTACAAACAACGTCGTTTGAGTGCATCGTGGATTTCTCTGGTGCGGTTGGATGTAATAACCACCACTGGCGGTACGCTTGCTTTGATCGTACCGATTTCAGGCACTGTGACCTGCCATTCTGCCAAGAACTCGAGTAAAAACGCCTCAAATTCTTCATCGGCACGGTCAAGTTCGTCTATTAGAAGTACAGGAGCTTGTTGATTTGAACTCTCAAGTGCCTGCATTAACGGGCGTTTTACCAAAAATCTTTCTGAAAAAACTTCGTTGCGAATCGTATTGCGGTCTCCGCCTGCCTCGAGCAAGCGAATTTCGAGCATTTGGCGAGCATAATCCCATTCATATACCGCACTCGAGATATCCAAGCCTTCGTAGCACTGCAAGCGAATCAGGCGGGTCTGACGAATCTGCGCCAAGGTTTTGACGATTTCTGTTTTACCCACACCAGGCTCGCCTTCCAAAAAAAGTGGGCGATTTAAGCGCTGCGCTAAAAATAGTGCCGTTGCCAGCGAGCGCTCGGCGATATAACCGTGCTGCTCGAGAGCAATCAGAGTGGATTCGATTGTGTTTTGCATAGAGCCAGTTTACCCTAAATACATTGTTCACTAAATGCTTTTAACTTTTTTACCACTTCGCTAAAAGTCTTTGTGCAATGTACGTATTGGGCACGACAAAATCAATTTTAATCTCGAGCAGTGTCATCAAGGCGACTTGACATACCGCTTTTTTACATGGCTTAAAGTTGGTAACAAGGTTGCAAAAATGAGCGATTTACCTGAGTACCTCGAGTAGAAACCTACTCGAGCTCAAACTCAAATTGGCGCACGATATTACCCTGCCAAAACAAGTAGGCGCGGTATTCGCCAGTTTTGGCTTCAGGGAAAACAAATTCTAAGCTACTCGAGTTTGGAGTGACCAACTGAGAGTCTTCGCCAACGCGCTTCTCTGAGCGATTGGCTTTTAAGTACAAACTCGCGCTCAGGTATCCCTCACTTGGAACCTTGAGCAAACGCACACGCAACACAATCGTGTCTTGCGAGCGACCTAAATTTGAATCTTTGGCAATAATAATTGCGGGCGGGATTGCCAACGGGCG
>JBKBVO010000088.1:0-1530 GCA_046289535.1 Deinococcales bacterium
TGTATACCGACTACAGCATTTCCTGCTACTAGGCACCGCTCGATGCGCCAGGAGTTCTTCAGATTTGGCTGGTGGTTCTTGGCGTTTTTGCATATCGGCGTGATTTGGGCGTTCTCGAGCCGCAGTGGCACGGAGGTGGGCTTGCCACCGCCCTACGACAAAGCTCTGCATTTTTTTAGCTATGCCCTGCTCGGTTTTTTGTTCGCCAAAGCGCTCAACAGCCCGCGTTGGGGTTTTGTCTTGGCAGCGCTCTACGGCGCAATAGACGAAATTCACCAAGGTTTTGTGCCAACGCGCTTAAGCGATGCTTGGGATTTTTTGGCGGATGCTTTAGGCGCATATTTTGGTGCAGGCTCGGTGCATGTGCGGCGGGCACAGAATGAATCCTCCCAGCGAGCGCTCGAGTCAAAACACAAAAACGACACACAGAAAAACAGCGCCTTGCCAAAAAATAATTAGGGCAAATTTTTTTGCAAGTACGTCAGCCAATTGCCACCCAAAACCCCAGCGGCGTGTTCTTGTGGAACAATATCTGCAATTTTTTGCAGGTCGGCGATTGTGTCGTATTCGGCAGGCGCTTCTGCGGCACCAAAGCCACCGTCCGAATCCGAACCAATCCCAACGCGCTCCCAACCAATAATGCCAGCCATGTGCTCGAGGTGCGCCCTGACCTGCTTGGCAAAGGTCACGGGCACACGGCGGTCTTGGCGCGTCCAACGCGGTTCGAGAAAGCTGTTGAGCAGCACCACACCGACCCGCCCATCTCGAGCAGCAATGGCACCGAGCATGGCATCGGTCAGGTGACGGTTGGTCGTGGGACGCAGCGCAAAAGCATTGCTGTGGCTGGCAATCAGTTTGGGCGTACCAAGCGCTATGCTTTCCCAAAATGCTTCCCAACTCTGGTGGCTTGCATCGAGAATCAAACCCAAATCGCGCACTCCCGCAACCAAATCGCGCCCGATATCGGTCAAACCGCCCGGCATTTCCGTACCACCCGCATAGCGAGTTCGCCCCCAAGAAGTGCCAAGAATACGCACCCCACGCTTAAACCAATACTCGAGTTCTTCAGGCTGGCGCACAGGGTCTGCACCCTCCATTAAAATCACTAAGCCAGTTTTCCGATCTCGTTGCCACAAAAGCAGATGGTGCTCGAGGTCAGCGCGACTTTTAACGATTCGCACTGCTTTGCGTGCTTCCCAATCTTCATAAAGTGCAAGTTGCGCAAGGGCTTGGGCATGGGCTTCTTCGGGATTGCTATAGCCATGTGGGTTGGTCACTCCCGGGGTTGTCCATTGCACTGCAGGTTCGGCAAAAAGCGTGGCAAAAGCCAATGCCACTCCCGCTTGACGCATCGCTGGTAAGGTCACAGTGCATTGCCCATACTCGAGTTTGTCACGTATCTCGCGCGCTCGTATCTCATTTGGCATGAGATTGAGCAGATCGCGTTTATAAAACTGGGCGCTAAACGCCAAATCAAGGTGAGCATCAATCATCATGGATATGTACAGTCTAACAGAGCAGCAGACCTAA
>JBKBVO010000088.1:1540-6676 GCA_046289535.1 Deinococcales bacterium
TTCTCGACATATTCGGCAACCATGCCCATAAATTCCTGAGCGATATGTGCCCCTTTAAGCGTGGTAACCAGTTCACCATCGCGGTAGACGGGCGCTCGGGGTTCTTCGCCTGTACCAGGCAGGGAAATACCAATATTGGCGTGCTTCGATTCGCCTGGACCGTTGACCACGCATCCCATGACTGCTACAGTCATGTTCTCTACGCCCGGATGGGTCTTTTTCCAAGTGCTCATGCTCGAGTCAAGGCTTGCTTGGATATCGCGCGCCAATTCTTGAAACAGGGTGCTGGTGGTGCGTCCGCAACCCGGACAAGCAGTGACTTGCGGGCTGAAGTTGCGCGCACCTACCGCTTGCAAAATTTGCTTGGCGACTTCAACCTCGAGCTTGCGGGCTGCCCCAGGTTCTGGAGTCAGGGACACGCGGATGGTATCGCCAATACCTTCAGCTAAAAGCGGCGAAAGCGCCACACTCGAGGCAGCGATACCTTTGGTGCCCATACCCGCTTCGGTCAAACCTAAGTGCAACGGATACTCGCACATCGCTGCCAAACGGCGATACACCGTCCAGAGCATTGGGGCATTAGAAATTTTGGTGGAGATAATAATTTTATCTTTGCCTAAGCCATAACTTTCCGCCATTTGAGCGCTTTGGATTGCCGACTCGAGCATGGCTTCAATCATAATTTGCTCGGCGCTTAAGACCCCACCATTTTTGGTGTTTTGGTCCATCATACGAATCACCATGGCTTGGTCCAAGCTGCCCCAATTCACACCAATGCGTACAGGTCGGTCAAAGTTGGCAGCAACTTCGATCATGGTGCGGTAGTTTTCGTCGTGCTTTTTGCCCACACCAACATTGCCTGGGTTAATGCGATATTTGGCAAGAGCAAGTGCAGTTTGTGGAAACTCGCGCAACAAAATATGCCCGTTATAATGAAAATCGCCCACCAGAGGCACGGGATAACCTGCATCCTCGGTACGCTGCTTGATTTCTGGCACTTTCGCTGCCGCTTCGCGGTTGTTGACCGTAATGCGGACCAGCTCAGAACCCGCCGCTGCGAGTTCAATCACTTGGCTGGCAGTCTTGATTGCATCGGCGGTATCAGTATTGGTCATGGATTGCACAGCGATTGGGTGCTCGGAACCAACCCAAACTCCACCAACATTGACCGAAACTGTTTTACGGCGTTTTTGCTCAAACATACAAGAGCAGTCTACTCGAGCCAAACAAGGGCGGATGTATCTCTCAGCGCTTTCTCGAGGAACACATTACAGACTATCTTGTGGCAAAAAGCATACAATCAGAAAATGAACAACGACCTCCCACCCGGTGTGTACCGCAACGACTCACCTATCACGCAAACCGCCGATGATCAAGCGCCAATCAAACCGGATATGAAAGACTTTGTGGCGCTGACCTTGGCAGCATATAGCATTATTTTGCCGCACGTCCTATTGGTGATTGGTGGCATTGTTGGCGTGTTCTTTTTGCTGAATCTACTTTTTAGCCTTGGAAAATAATAAATACTATTGTCTTTCCCCTAAGGTTCTTTGCCTGTTAAACTATAACGAGTGATTAGTGGTCGCCTCAAAGATGTCCCCATCGAAGATATTCTCAGCCTTATCGCGGGAGGACGTAAGTCTGGGGTTTTGATTGTCAGCCTTGACGAACGCGAAGCCAAAATCCATTTTGAGGACGGCAAGATTCTTTATGCAAGGGTCGAGGACGGAGCAAACCTTGGCGAATACATGGTGCGGCTCGAGCTGACTACACCCGAAGAAATACAGGGTTTAATCAGCCGCCAGAAACAGGAAAACCCACACACCCTGCTTGGCATGATGGCGGTGCGCGGCGGAGTGATTGCCGAGCAAGATCTGCGTGTTGCGCTCGAAGCACAGGTTTTAGATGCCATCACCGAAATTCTGATTTGGTCAGACATTGCCCGCTCGAGATTTTATTTCAAGGAACGCGGTTTAGATGCTTCACAGGTGCCCACCCCGCACTTGCTCGATGCCTCGGGGATGCTGATGGAAGCCACGCGCCGCCTGGATGAGTGGCGGCGCGGGCAAGTCAAGCCCTTTGATGTACTCGAGGTCGCTGTGGATTTGCAGAATGACCCGCGCACCGCCAAACTCACTTTTGGGCAATGGGAACTCATCTATTTAGTGGATGGGCAGCGCAGTGCAGCAAGTATTGCCGCCGAACTCAATATTCCAGAAGGCGAAACCTATCATCAGCTCTTTTTAATGCTCGAGCAGCAACTGCTGCGCCATGCTGAAGTGCGTGCTGAAGACCCTTGGGTTTTAATTGTCTCGACTTCTCAGACCACGCGGCGTTTATGCACACTCACCCTGACTCGAGAACGCTACCGTGTAATGCACGCCAGTTCGCTTGAATCCGCCAAGAACTTGCTCGAGACCCGCCGCCCCAATAGTGTGCTACTCGAGTGGGAAGATACTTTAGATGCGATTAAACAAATCCGCGATAAGCGAAACCTCACCCCAATTTTAGCACTGGTCAAGAGTGAACCCAAAGTGGGTATAGGGCTTTTTCGAAACACCACCACCACAAATGTGCGCTATCTTCTTAAACCCTACAGCGAAATGCAGTTGATTCGCGCCATTGGCGCAGTGACTAGCAGAGCAGTTTAGCGCGAGTAATTCGGCGCTTCTTGGGTAATCGTAATATCGTGCGGATGCGATTCAATCAACCCAGCCATAGTAATGCGCGTAAACCGTGCGTGCACGCGCAAATGCTCGATGTTCGAACTGCCCGTATAGCCCATCGCCGCTTTTAAGCCACCCACCATCTGGTAAATCACATCCGCAACACTGCCCTTGTATGGCACAATGCCCTCTATACCTTCTGGAACAAATTTACGTGTGCCAGACTGAAAGTAGCGGTCGCTCGAGCCAGCGCTCATCGCCCCCGCGCTGCCCATACCTCGGTAGGTTTTGTACTTGCGTCCCTCGCGCAAAATAGTTTCGCCTGGGGCTTCATCAGTGCCAGCAAAAAGCCCACCAATCATCACACTGCTTGCACCTGCAGCAATGGCTTTAGGAATATCGCCGGTTTGCTTGATACCACCATCGGCAATCACAGGCACATCGCCTGCACTTGCAACACAATCCATAATCGCACTGATTTGTGGAACACCCACACCCGTGACCACTCGAGTGGTACAGATGCTACCCGGTCCAATGCCACATTTTACCGCGTCCACACCCGCATCCACCAATGCTGCCGCCCCCACTGCGGTTGCCACATTCCCCGCAATAAGCTCGAGTTTTGGATAGGTTTTTTTGAGCAACTTCACCCCCTCGAGGATATTCTTGCTGTGACCATGAGCACTGTCGAGCACCAACACATCTGCTCCTGCTGCTGCCAATGCCTCGGCTCGAGCCTCAAAATCTTTAGAAATACCCAGTGCCGCACCAACAAGCAAGCGTCCAAGGCTATCTTTGGCGGCATTGGGAAAATCCAGACGCTTCTGCAAATCCTTGATTGTGATAAGACCCGTCAGGCGAAAACTCGAGTCTACGACCAATAGCTTTTCTACTTTATGTTGCCTGAACATTTCACGTGCAGACTCGAGAGTAGTACCTTGTGGCACAGTAATCAACTCATCGCGGGTCATGATTGCGTCCACACGCTGTTTTAAGTCGTCTTCAAAGCGCAAATCGCGGTTGGTCACAATTCCAAGCAATTTGCCTGCTTCACCGACAATCGGCACACCCGAAATACGGTATTCGGTCATGAGGCGTTCGGCATCCTCCAAAAGCGCGTGCGGCGGTAAAGTGATTGGGTCTACAATCATTCCGGACTCGGAGCGTTTGACTTTGCGTACCATTTCCGCTTGCTGCTCGAGTGGCATGTTTTTGTGCACAATACCAATGCCACCAGCGCGCGCCATTGCAACCGCCATCGCGGTTTCGGTCACGGTATCCATCGCACTCGAGACCAGTGGCAAATTAAGCCAAATATGGCGCGTGAGGCGGGTACGAGTCTGCACCAAATCAGGTGTAACTTCGCTATAGGCAGGTACAAGCAATACATCATCGAAAGTCAAACCGAGTTGGGTAATTTTTTCTCCGCTCATGGCAAGGGAGTTTAACGCAGGTAGTACCAAATACCCAAGGGTTGTTCGGTAAAATAGGGTGTGTCACGGCGCGCCAAGCCCTCTACTGCTCGAGTCAAACGTTTTAATTCTTGGGAAGTAGACCAAGTTTTTTTGCGCTTTGAAGGCGGGCGAATCGTTGCTACGATTTGGACGATCTCGAGCGAAAACGAAGTGCGCCAAGAACGCCTTTTTGCGCCACACACCGACCCCGTGGAAGCTGTGGCATGGCTTGGCGATGCCGTTGCCGCAAAGGGCAAAGTCTCGAGTGCTTTTAATGTACGTTTGCGCTGGGCTTCGAGCGAGCAGTTTTTGGAAAAACTCAAAGACGACAAAAGTCTCGAGCAGGTCTTTATAGACGCATTCGAGGCAGCAAGAGACGACGTTCGGGCAAAGTTTCGCTAGCGCAACATTTCAAGCGCCCGCTCGAGAACCAAATCACGCCCCGCAGCAAGCGCGGTCATATCATCTTTGAGTTCAATATCTGGGGTCACAAACTCCGGGTGCGGTGTGCCGTCAAGGCTACTCGAGCGCCCTGCGGTAATCGCTAGCGTGCTCCCATCAGGCAGCGGGTACAAACTCGTACTGGTATTCAGCACCCCTGCCGTGCGTTCGCCAAGCACCAGCGCACGTTTGGAGCGCTGCAAAAAATAGGTCATGTACTCTGCGGCTGAACGCGAAATCCCATTGGTTAAAACCATGACTGGCTTTTCCCAACGCACAAAATTTGGCAGGTTCCAGATGCGCGCATTGCCTGCATAGATGCTTCCATCACGGAATTCATAACTTCCCTTCCCATTTTTGACCTCAAATTGCGTACCAACAGGCTGCACAAAGGCTCCGGCACTGCCCATGCTCTCGAAAGCACTACCACCTCCGCTACCACGCACATCAAGCACAATTGCTTTGGCATTTTGAGCAAGCGCAGTGCGGATATGCTCGTGCACTCGAGTTGCCACCAAAGGCGTAAGATACTGATAAAAGGTGATTGTGGCAACATCGCCCTGAAACACTAAACT
>JBKBVO010000088.1:6686-9880 GCA_046289535.1 Deinococcales bacterium
TAAACTCGGCAACCAAGGACCGATTGGCACCGGCTCGAGCACCAGATTTTTTCCCTGCACATTCAGCTCAAGACGCGGTGCAGTCGCCTCGAGTTCGGCGATCGTGTTTGTGGCTTCGCTAGCGCTTTTAAAACGCGCCAGACTGCCATTGACACCCAAAATCACATCGCCGCGCTTGACGCCGGCTTTTGCTGCCGGGCTGCCCTCGAGCACCCGAGTCACCACCAAAGCTGGGGCATCGGGCAAGGGCGCAAATTTCATACCCAGACCGCGCAAAGGGCGATTTTGCTGATTGGCATTGAATTCTTCTCGGCGCAGGATACTCATACGGAAGGTATGACCATCTTTGAGGCTAGCAAGAAGTTCATCTAAAATTGGCGCACCTTGGGCATAATCGCAGCGTAGCAGGTCTTTACAGCGCTCCTGGAGTTTTTGTTGAGCTTGGCGCTCGAGTGCGATGGGGTCAAACTTTACAAATCCCGCATAGTTTTCCACGAGCAGTTGTACTGCTTGTTCGATTAACAATGCTGCAGGAGAAGGCGCTTGGGCATTGCCTGCCACCGCAAAAGCCACAAAAACCAAAACCAGAAAAAACTTTTTCATGCACACTAGCTTACAGTGTCAAGGCTTGGGTTTTGTGTGTTTTTTGAATGTTAGACTGCTCTTAATGAAGCACATTTTGGTGTTTATAGTAGCGTTAATCGGCATAGCACTGGCACAGGTACTCCCAAGCGGCGCAACGCTTATTTCAAGCCGCAGCCAAAACGGTGTTCTCGAGCAGGATTTATGGTACAAAAGTGGCAGTTTGCGCATTCGGGGGCGCTTGTTTCTGCCCAGTGGCACGGGCAAATTGCCCGCCGTACTTTACAACCACGGCGGAGTTTCAGGGTTATCGAAACTCGCCGCAACACGCTGCCGCGAATTGGCAGCGTCTGGCTTTGTGGTCTTTGCCTCGAGTTATCGCGGTGAAGACGGCTCAGATGGCAAAATCGAAGTTGCCAAAGGCGAAGTAGACGATGTTTTAGCGGGTTTTGCGTGGCTTAAAACCCACCCTCGAGTGGATGCAGCTCGAGTCGCACAATTCGGCACAAGCCATGGCGCACTGATTGGACTGCTCGGCAGCGCCAAAATGACAGATTTTCGGGCGTTGGTGTTTGCTTACGGTATCGCGGATATTGTCGCGTGGCACAAACATTTGGTCAAAACCAAGCAGCTTGCCGATGACCAACTGACCCGCGACACGTATGGCAATGGACCTCAAGACCGCCCACAGAGTTTTGCAGTGCGCATGGGTCTGACAGCCGTACCCAAGCTGCCTGCCACGATGCCTGTTTTAATTGTGCAAGGCGGCAAGGACGTGATTGTGCCACCCGAACAAGCAAAAAGTTTACAGCGCGAACTGACAAAATATGGCAAACCGAACACACTGCGAATCTATCCGAATTCCGAGCACGGCTTTGTAATCACCCGAGAAGCCGCCGCCAAAAAAAGCAAAGCGGCTGGTCTCGAGGCGTGGCAAGCATGGGCGGATATTGTGACATTTTTGAAGGCACAGACGCGCTAAATCCCAGCCAAGCCCAAAGCCTCGGCTCGAGCACGCAAGCCAGTAATCACGTTCTCGATGTGCGTCTCGAGTGTGAGTTCCGGTAAAATACCCTGCAATTCCTCTAAGCCAAGAGCAATATCTGCGCGGTTAACCCCTTTAGCAAAGGCTTTGTCTTTCAGTTTCTTTTTCACACTCGCGACCTCGAGGTGATGAATGCTTTTATCGGGGCGCACATAGACGGCAGCCGTACAAAAACCGCACAACTCGTCTACGGCAAAAAGTGCAATTGCAAGTTTGCTCACTCGAGCTACACCACTTCCGGTATAGTGCCCCAAAATTGCCTCGAGGACATGCTCGGGCAGTCTAGCGTGCTCGCGCAGATAGCGCACGCCCCAAAAAGGGTGTCCATCCTCGCCCAAATCGGGGTGGCTTTCGTAGTCAAAATCGTGCAGCAAGCCAGTGATGGCAAATTCTTCGGTATCGCCACCAAGGATACCCGCGTAATGCACCATTGCAGCTTCGACAGCAAGCATATGTTTTCTTAAAGACTCGGATTGGGTGAATTGGCAAACCAATGCGTAGGCTTCGTCTCTTGTCATAGGGTTGTAGTGTAACAAAAAGGCTATGGGCTATGAGCTTTCATACGCCAAGGTGCGGATGCCTAAGCGGTTGCAACAAGCTACACTCACTTAGTGCCAATTTTCCTCGAGCCAGTGCTACAAGCCTGCCGCGACATCTATGATCTCGCGGGGACGATGCAACGTTATTGGGCATATGTTGACCTCATGACCAAAGCTCGAGGCGAATTTTTGCCGCTTGGTGCTTTTTCCCCGATGGGCAAACGCCAAGCCGAATACTTGGATGGCTTGATCGCACTTGATGCCGAAAGCCATGCTGCTCAAATCGCCGAACAAGCCATGCTCGAGTTGGGGTCAAAACGTACTTACCGTATGGCACTCGTGGTCATAGACGAACCGCGCAACGGCTGGACACAACGCCATTTATCCGATGCCGATTGGCGTTTTGTATCTCCCACAGAAATACATACAAATACACCGCGCATTTTTTGTGATGCTTGGCTGACCGTGCAACTCTGGACAACCACTTTTTTTGGCGAAACCCAAGCCCCTACCCTAGAGTATCTGCGTCAAGAAACCCGTGCTGCGGTAGCTCGAGCCGAGTATCAACAACAACACCCCAACCCCAAAAGCCTTGTGCATATGCTACATCAAGAAGGAACTGTGCTGCGCTTTTCGGGAGAGTACATTGCTATTTCAAACGACGACCTCGAGTATAGCCGTGCTGTTCTTGAGCCACTCTTAGAATGCCAGCATTACCCCACAAACTTTGCTGCCTTGTATGGCGACGAAGCTGCCAAAAGTGTTGGTTATCCTGCACTTGGGCTTTCGGCTCGAGCAGGCTTTGGGGTAGCTCAAAAGTGGTTTTCGGGCGATTTGGAAAACAAGGTTTTCTAACACTCGTCCTTTGGTACGTCGTGCTTGATACAAGCACTTGTGTATCTTGGGCGCATGATTTTAGAACTTAACGGACTTGAAAAACACTTTGGCACCATTCAGGCGGTGCGCGGCATTCAGATGCAAGTACAACAAGGTCAGATTTATGGCTTTTTGGGTCCAAACGGGGCAGG
>JBKBVO010000089.1:0-9844 GCA_046289535.1 Deinococcales bacterium
AAGAATGAGTTTCAGTCCTCTATCGCTCGAGGACGTTATAGACACTCAACAGCATACAGTTCCTCGGGGAGTGGGCAGAGGGTTTCAGTCCTCTATCGCTCGAGGACGTTATAGACACAGCGTTGCAGAGCCAGCTTATACCAAACCATATTCAATTGTCAATTTGCACGCGTCCGTTGCCCACGCATCTATAATATACAATAACTTTAGGTTCGCAAATTAAAAAATAGAAGTTTTATCCGCCGATTTGCGAAAGCTCTGGCGAGCTATACGGGGCGTAGGTAAAAAACACAACGGCTCGAGACAAAACAAAAACAAAACCCGTACAACTTGACTGTGCTGTACAGGTTCGCAAATTGGGTGGGTTTTGACGGCACAAAACCATTTTCGGGCTACAAAACGTCGCCACAAAAATTCTTGAGTTCGCAATCAATGCACTTAGCAACTTGTACTGTAGGTTCTGGGCAACGCTCGGCTCGAATAAAATCATTGATATCTGCAATAGCTGCTAGGGTGCGCTTGCGCAGCTTGCTGCTGAATTCGATCACAAATGTTTCGCGTGTACGCGTGCTGTGCCAATAGCCACGCGGGCTTTTAGTTTTTCTGGTCATCTCGAGCAGCAAGCCGTAGGCACACACCTGCATTTCGTGCCCTAAATCGGGTGCTCGAGTCGAATCCTTAAATTCAACCGGATAGGTTTCTGCGCCTACAGTCACAATTAAATCGGCGGTGCCGAATAAATCAAGATTTGGGGCGTACATCTGCACATTAAACTCGCGCTGACCTTCGTGCAATCCATAACGCTGCAGGCTGCGCTGCTTCTCGAGCGCATTTTCAACGTCGTGCGCTTCTTTGCCGTATCGCATACGCAGCGTCTCTCGCCTAAAAACAGGTGTACAACGCTCGTAAAAAATGACTCGAGGGCAGTAATGGTACTGCCGCATTTCGTTGGGATTAACCATTTTTTTTGCTCCAAGAATTGTCAAAATTGCTTTGCTCGAGCTGTATGACCGTTACTGCTCCCTTATGTTTTCCAAGCAGTTTATCAAGGCGTATTTCCAACTCTTCGCGTAGGGTTTTGGTTAAACGCCCGCAAAAGGCACTGAATTGGATGCGGTCTAAGCCATAATCTTTGCAGGCTTCGGAGATTTTGTTGCGCGTTTTGTCGTCGCCGATATCATAGAGCACCAATACGGGTCTGCCGGGTTTGTTAGGGTCTTGAATGAGCATCTCTACCAACTCGCAACCCACACGGGGTATTCACCTTCGTCGCGCAAAAAAGTAGCTAAGCTTCGGGCTTGGGCAACCATGATACTTTTGAGCCTGAACCGTTTACCTTTGTGGATATCGCGCGAATCAAGCCGATTTAAGACCACCTCTGCGATGCGCTTACGGCTGCTTGGCTCGAGTTTGCCCTCTTTAAATTCAGGTCTCCAACCTCGCCCAAGGGTTGCAATGATTGCTCTATCCACTACCGCTGCCCGAAAACCCTCGACAAAATCAAGCACCAAGCTGGGTTTCCCCGGACGGTCGGTGTGCAAAAAACCCGCAAATGGCTCGAGTCCCGCAACCGAAATCGCCCCGCTGGCTTGGCTATACAAAATGCCATAACCGTAATTCAAGCAGACATTGACAGGGTCGGTTGCACCGCGCCCGAGCCGACCCGGAAATACCAAGTCTTTGGGCAGCAGCTCGGCGACTGCTCCCCAATAATTTACCCCTCCGCGTCCTTCAATACTGAGTAGGTAGTCTCGGGCTTCGTCAATACAACCTGCATTAGTACGCTCGAGTTCGTACTCGAGCGCCTGCAGTTCGGGCAGAACAGCTTCAATGTGGCTAAAAGCGGCAGGGTCGGCTTCGCGACGGTATTTGCCAAAGTAGCGCAACAAATTGGTCTGATTTCTGAGGCGGGCACGAATGGCATGTTTGGCAACCTCTACACCCTTATGGTTGAGATACGCCATCATCTGTGCGCGACGTGTAGTCACGGTACCAACCAAATAGGGACTGGTGATTTTCGCGTACGGGTCGCCATTTGCATCGAGTAAGTCTATCTGCACTCCAAACTTGGCAGCGGCGCGAATAGCATCCGCAGAGATGCTCACAGCAGTGGTGACAAGAGTAAGGGTCTCGAGGTCACGCAGTGCAATTTCGCGCAGTGGTTCGTTCTCGAGACGAAATTGCAGGCGTTCAGACTTTAAGCCAATAAATGTACCACGTTCGCTAATGGTTAGGTTCATATTAGTCGTCCATTTGTCCCCAACTGTCCTCGCGTATGGCTGGGGCTTCCCACCGCATTCCAAGTTCTTGGTCGTAGGGCAGGTGAGCAATAAAAACTTGATGTGTTTCGTTCCACTTCACAAATTCGCGCAACCCTCCGATAATCCAGCGTGGCGCACTGACCAAAAGCCCACTGGCGCGTATTGGCGAATTTTCCAAGAGTCGGGTATATTCCTCCAAAAAGCATGCAGGCAAAACCTGAATACCGTCAAAAAGCCTATCGAACTGGCGTTCAAGATCTTTGTCATGCTCAAATGCACGCAACTGCTCAAGGGTCTGTGCTGCAAACTCGCGAGCAGTTTTTTGAGTTTTCTGTACAAAATCCTGCAGCACTTCGCCCTGGTAAACACCATCTAGCAAATTTGAAATCGTTCTTTCATCAATAACTTGGTGTTGGCAGCGCTCGAGTTGGTCTAAACCCCGTTCAATCAGCCGGTCATCGTAAACACGTTGTCCATCGCGTGGTTGTGTGAGTACATAAACCGGCACAATCCCCTTTTTGCCACGCCGATTTACGCGTCCAAAGCGCTGTACGAGCGCCTCGAGCGGCGCAGGCTCGGAAATAATCGTATCAAAGTCCAAATCGAGCGAAACTTCGATCACCTGAGTTGCTACAACCGCCAATGCTACCTGTTGCTCGAGTTTGGCATCAAGTTCTTTTTGAATCCGCCGTTCCTTTTGCAAGCGGTCATTAGCAGTAAATCGGCTGTGCAGCAACCGAACACGCTCTTGAAGTATGGCTTGCAGGGTTGCGTATACGCTCTGGGCTTTTTTGACGGTGTTGCAAGCAACCAAAATACTCTGTCCGCTTTCGACCGTGGCGCAGATTTTTTTGAGTATATCGGGATGCTCTAGATCAAAGTCGAGCAGCTCCAACCGATGCCGTCTCGAGGCAGCAAAAACCTCTTCGGGAATGTCGAGCGCTTTTGTTTTGAGGCGGGTTTCGAGTTCACTTTTTAGCCATCGGGGCATGGTTGCACTCATGGCACAAACCCGCACCGCATAATCGTCGCTGAGCATTTCGATCAGTGCTAAAAACATGCCTAAACGCCGAGGTTCATAGGCGTGAATTTCATCTAAAATGAGATTTGCACCAGTCAGAGTGGCAAGTAAGCCTTCATACCCAGACAAGCGATACGCAGCCTTGAGCAACTGGTAGGGCGTAAGTACCGCGACCGCGGGCTGGTGCAGCCGATTGTAGTCATTGCGCCGCCGAACTTGCAGTGCAAGTTCTTTTTGGTTGTCTTCGCTCGCCTCTTGCGCGGTGCGATACAGCACTTGCAGTGCACGGCTGTGCAGGATAGCAACTTCGCTGTGCAAGTCGCGCTCGAGTCGCTGCTGCATCGCATTCAGACTGGCTTGGTAGGGAAGGGTATAGAGTAAGCGGCGCGGTGTTGTGTGCTGGCATGCCGCCCAAGCCAAAGCGGCTTCGGTTTTCCCAGAGCCGGTGGGGGCACTCAAAATAATATTCCCAACGCGTTGCACAGCCCTTTGATGGTCTTTGGCAACGATGTTGGGATTCTTTTCTCGGGCAGCAATTTGTTCTATGAGCTGCTCTAAACTAGGGAGCAGCAGACTTTCGGGAATCGGTGCTCGGGCGCTCGCCATGCGGTCGGCTAGGGTGATAAAGCCGCGCAGCACAATGTGCAGCCGACGCTCGAGTTTGAGCGTTGCAAATCCGGGTTCATGTGCAAATGGTGGGTCAGGCGGATGCACCTGCACATAGGTCTGAATACCTTGCTTCAAAGCATCCGCTGCCTCGAATTTAAAGCTCTCGAGCTTGGGTGCAAAGGCTTTTTGCTGCACTCCAAAAGTACCCAGCGCATAAAGCTCTATCCAGCTATTGGGTACACGTTTTAACCAATCCGCTACCCAAGCAATCATCTCGGGCGAAAATTCCTGCGGCAACTGCGCAACATTGAAATTTGAATAGCGTTCGTCTATAAAAGCACAGTCACGGTGGTGAGAAATCACTGCCAGGGTTATCAGGCATGCTTCGGATTTATCTGCTACCCACGGCAGAAATGCAAGTGATAAAACTTCGTGTCGGTATTTGTATCTGCTTGTTTCGCCGCGCAACATTTTCTGGAAACCGCTGGCGGTTTTGCCAAGGTCGTGCAGCACCACAGACCAAAATAAAATGTGCCAAAGGTTGGGTTGCCCGAGCAGTTGTGGTAGGTCTGGGGCACGGCGTATCAGACCAACCAAACAGCGCACAACCTCGTGCGTGTGTTGCTCGAGGGGTTCGGGCTTTTCGCCGCCTTTAGCACTTTTAGCAAGTGGTTCAAACATTGCTTAGGGTTTCGCTTTCGCCACCGAGCAGGCTGTGCCAGACTAAAATTCGCTGGCGTTCGCGATGCGTGGGACTATCGGGGTCTATCTGTAGTTCATCTGCGCGCGCTGTGAGTGTCATAACCCGAGCGGGCGGATTTTTTTCGTCGGCACTCACATGAAAAACCCGATGTTCGAGCGCAACATAGCGCGCCCACAGCACATTGTGCCGCTCTTCGGGCTGAATATAGCGCGGTAGCAAGACACCGTTGTAGTTCACTCTATACTCCTTTCCAATCTGTACTGCCCTGCACCAAAGTGCGCCCATTTGCCAACCCCCACCAACTCGCCATAGCGCAACAACCCCGCAAATGGCCCGAGATTCCCCGCCAAGCGCACATACCCCACCACACCGTTCATCACCACCGGCTGTTTGCCCTTGCCCGAACGCTTCTGACTTGCAAACACCGTGCGCTGCTCGAGCACCTGAATATCCTTAGCCAAGTGTGGCAACAGCGTGAAATTTGCGCCCGCGCTGCTACCCGCCCCATAAATCTGCTCAAGGTTGGAGAGCCGCCGCTGCAAACTGCGAATTAAAATCTGTGGGTGCAGCTGGCTCACAACCCGCCCCGCAGCGCGCAAATGCATAAAGGTCTCGAGCCGCAGCACAATCTTGTCGCTTATGGGCGCTAAATCGGCGGCATTGACGACAAGTGGCTCGAGCACCAGCACGGGATGCTCGGGTGTGCGCAGTGTGCGACTTTGCCCCGCAAATGGCTGCACACTGGTTACGCTTTGCAATTCAAAACGCCCGCCTGTTTTGCCAATCCCTATCGCGCCCATGCGTTCGATAGCAGCCACAATATAAGGCAGGTGCGCTATCGCACGCCCAAAAACACGCAAACCAAAGCCAAACCCATTGCCCCGCTGCAAACGCTGTTCGCGCTCCAAGAGTGGGGTCAAAAACACCAAAGGCGTGGGCGGTTTCTCGAGCGAATCAACCTCGAGCTGTGGCGGAAGCATTGGTTGATAAAGCGCTGCAAAGGGGCAAATATGGCGCAATGGGCAGGGTTGGCACTGCGTCAAATCCCTGCGGGTGCAGGCAATCTCGTAAAGCGCTTCGCCAAAAGCACCGTGAAATTTCGAACCCGCAAAGGGGGGCAGCACGATTGGCTCGAGGGCGCGCAGCGAAATCTCGAGTGTAGTCACGGCTAAGTCGTAGTTTGGTAGGGTGTTTTGCATCATGGGTGTTTTCTACGTGGTTGATTTTAGAGAAGCCCCGTTGGCAAAGTGTCGTATTTGTATATAAATAGATTTTGCACTCAAGTTTTATGCGCGTCTAACTCGCCTAAGCCAATCGCTGTGAACCCCCTCGAGCAAGCGCGATTTATCTGTGGCATTGCGGGCATCGTAATACTGCAAAATGCAATGGTCGAGCACGTATGCCTTGCCCACATTTTTGATGCTCGAATCCCAAGCAAAGGCATCGCGCAGTTGTTGCGCGATCCTCCAAAGGGTTTTTTCGGTGTTGCGCACCTGCGTGGCTCGAGGATAAAACGCATGGCAAATCGCCTCGCTGCTCGCCTGACCCGCATGCTCGAGCAAATACACCAAAAGTTCGGCGGCGCGGCTGGTTGGCTCGAGCCACAACAAGCGCCCATTGACCCGCACCTCGAGCGCGCCGAGCGCGCGCACTTCAATTTTTTTTAAGGGTATTTGAACGGTTTTGACTTGGAACAGTGACGCAAAACAGCGTTGTTCTTCTTGAATACAGCCTCGCTCGAGCGGCAACTGCTCGAGTAGCGCTCGAGCGGCACGCACCTCACCAGCGAGACGTTTTTGTTCGGCTTGCAGCACCGTTAGGCGCAGCGCCGTTTCGCCCTTTGGCTGCTCGAGATTCTTGAGCCACGGTTGAGCTTGTGCCACCTCGCCGTTCTGCAGGTGAGTTGCCGCGAGCAAGACGTGAATCTTTGTGGTTTTTGTGCCACTGCTACCTCCCAGCGCTTCGTGTAGCGCCTCGAGCGCCTTGTTGAGTTCCCCAGTGCAGCGCCAGGTCTGTGCAAGACCACACAGTAAGTCAATATGGTCATCGGGTTCGGGCTTTTTTTGAATTGCCCTTTGGTAAGCGTACGCCGCCCTGTCGTATTCGCCATAACTGCGCCACACCGCCCCCAAACCCGCCCAAGCTCGAGCGGCAAAGCAGCTGGCTTCTGGGTGCTGACTTTGTTGGCGGGCTACAAGAAAGTGAGTTTCGGCTTCGGTTAAACCCAACTCGAGCGCCACCAGACCGAGCTTACATCGTATCCGTGCGCTGTAGTAGCGGTCGTGCTTTAAAATGTGGCAGGCAAGAGTATACTGACTCCTTGCGCGGCTTAAATCCTGCATTGCAAACAAGGCATCGCCGAATTCCATATAGCAAATCCCAAGCGCTCTGCCCTGTAGGCGTTCAATGGCTGCCTCAAAGCACCCTTGCCAACCCGCCTTGCCCACCGAGAGCTGACCACGCAAGCGCCACGCCAAACCCGAATCCTGCTGCTCGAGCAGCGCCTCAGCCCACTTCACTTGGCGCTTGTGCCAATACGCCCATGCGGCGACATCGGCGTAGCGCTGGCGCTCGTGTTCGGGAAGGCTCGAGTAGAGCGCTAGCAGCGTTTTGGCGTTCTTGCCAAACTCCAAAACCTGAAACCACAGCGCTACATCTGGCGATTCCGCCAGTACATTCAGAGGTACCTGAGCAAGCACTGTACCAAGTGCCTGGTAGTGGTGTAGCGCCTTGGACTGCGCCAATGCTTTTTGTACGGTACGTAGCACTGCCTTCCAATTTTTTTGCTTTGCCAGTAGCTTGAGGCTTTGGCAATACAGCTCGAAGTTCTCGAGTATCGGCACATGGTTATTCTAGCCCGTACTACCACCAACTTTGGGATTATCCAACAGCGGGGCAGGGTAAGAACATACCAAATCGAGAGAGTTCTTTTTGGGGTTTTGGCAAATGGCATACTTATTTTTGGCTCACTTGTCCTCGAGTGGGCGTGTTAAACTAGCCCACTGTCTGAGCTGTGGGGAAAAAACAAACCCCAGCCCGATGTGAGGCTAGGGTGCTTGGCGCACCCGACAGGATTCGAACCTGTGACCTTTGCCTCCGGAGGGCAACGCTCTATCCGACTGAGCTACGGGTGCGTACAGCAGCATTATACGGCACGCCCCGAGGAGGAATGCAAGTGAACGATACACCCCGTAAACCCCGTTATGCCGCGCTCGAGACTGCTGAACCCGTCTCGAAGCGTACCCTAGTTTCTCGAGTCGTGCTTGGTGTCGTAGCGGTCGCGTTGCTTGCCGGCATGATTGTGCAGTTCACACCCAATTTGGGTGGTGGCATCGCTGGCGCACAGAATAATGGCAAAACCGTGATGAACGTCAATGGCTTGCCTGTGACCGAGCGCGACCTCGAGCGTAATCGTCAGGGTAATCAGCTGTTTAGCCTTGGGTTAGATGGTGTGATTGGCGAAGACCTCGAGAATCAACTGCTTTCGCAAACCATACTGTTTAAGGCTGCCGAAGCCGACTCGAGAAACGTGCGTCTTGGTGCCAATGAAGTTGCAGATTTTATCAAGCAATTTCGTGCCAACAATGGTTTAACAAAAGACTCGGATTATCAAAACGCGATTCGCGGGCAGGGCTATACCGATGCAAGTTTCCGTGAAACGGTTGCCCTGCAACAAAAAATTCAAGCGCGCATCAAAGAAATTCAGGATGCACAAAAGGTCACCGATGCCGAGCTTAAGCTCTTTTGGGAGCTGAACAAAACCGACTACAAAAACGAAGAGCGCATTACTGCACGACAAATCGTTGTTAACGACCAGAAAACCGCCGATGAAGTCAAAGCTAAACTCAAAGCGGGCGAAGACTTTATCAAGTTGGTGCGTGAATACAGCAAAGACGAAGCCACCAAAGCCGAAGATGGTGCGATTGGCAGCGAAAAAGGCAAAAAAACACCTGTGCCCGTGGTTGCCCTAGCATTGCCTACCAATGTTGCTACAGCCGCGTTTGCGCTCAAAAACGGTGGAGTAACAGACCCCATTGCTGAAGCCGGCAAGTTCTACTTTGTAAAAGTAGAAAAATTCTCGGCTGCAGGACAACAGACTTTTGAAGAAGCGAAAGCCAAACTCGAGGAAGATGCCAAGCAACTTAAAAACGATGGCGCAATCGAAGCTTGGATTAAAGCCCTCGAGAAAAATGCCAAGGTTGAATTCACCAAAGACGGGTTGGCGCAGAACCTTGAATACTTCAATCCACCCGTGGCAAGGGTTGGCACTGAAGAAATCAGACTCAATCAGCTTAACCGTCTTGTCTATTTGCAAAATCAGCAAATCCAGCAATTTATCCAGCAGGGTGGTGCTGCACAAAGTGCACAATTGGTCGAACAATTCTTTAAGCCACAGACTTTAGACACCCTGATTCAGAGCTTGGTGGGCGTACAAGCCGCCAAAAAACTTGGTCAGCCGTTCTTCGGTTCAGAGCAAAATATTGTCAATCAGGCGCGTCAATGGAAAACCAAAGACATCAAGGTCACCGATGCCGAGGTAAGCAAGTACTATCAAGATAATATTGCACTCTATAGCACCCCTGCGAGTGCGAACATCAATGAGGCGACTTTCACGACGATCGAAGCCGCCAAAGCCTTCCGCAGAGCTTTTATTGCTCAGGGGGGTGGCGATTTCACCAAGAGCGCTGCAAAGCAACAAGGTACGGTCTCCGAGCTTGGTGCGTTGACTCCAGACAGCATTGCCCCAGAATATAAGACTGTGGTTTTTGAAGCCAAAGCGCTTTCCAAAGCGGGTGCATTTGAAATCTCGGATGTGATTCAAAAAGATAAGAAATTCATTATTCTGGGCGCAACCAGCTTTGTGGAAAAGAAAGTGAAGCCACTTTCCGAGGTCTTTGCTGATGCTCAGGAAAAAGCTTTAGCAGCCAAGCGCAGCACCGAAGGACAGAATTGGCTTTCCGCTGCGGTCAAGGCTGCCAAGGTGCAAAACCTCTACGAAGGCGTGCGTAAACAACTCGAGGCAAATGCTGCCGCCGCCGCAAAGCGCAAAGCAGAAGAGGAAGCCAAGCGCAAAGCCGAGGATGACAAACGCAAAGCCGACGAAGCTGCCAAGAACCCACCGCTCGAGGTCAAACTTGTGGGCGCAACCGAAGCCAAAGTGACGCTTTTGGAGGGGACAACCACTTTGCAAACCGTCAATGCCACCTCGAGCCGCGCCAGCCTAAGCAAGATTCCCAATGGCTTTTATAC
>JBKBVO010000090.1:0-9824 GCA_046289535.1 Deinococcales bacterium
CCAAAATACCCAAGCGATGTGGCGGCAACAGCGCCAAGTGCAAGCATTCCCCAAAAGCCTGCTGCGCTCTGCTTGGGTTGGGGCTTGCGCCCTGTTGGCACGATCTCAATATTGTTGGTCGCCTTAAACTCGTTGCTCATCATTTCCTGTGTCTCAAAGGCTTTGCGGTCGTACACAGGTGCGCTGGCAACATCTGGGGCTTGTAGAATAGATTCATCGAAGGTCGAACCTACAACAAAATCGCGCTTGAGGCGTTGGGCGTTGTCTTGCGAAAGGCGTTTGGCGGCAGGGCGTATATTCAGTGGTGGTCCGTCTGGGATGGGTCCATCGATCATCGTTACACGCACATCACCATGCGTGGCAAGGGTGGGGTTAATAAAAGCATTGGCTTTGCGATACGCTTCTAAAAGCCGCATCACATTGCGGATTTCAACTGCTTCGAGATGCTTTTTAAGACTATGCTCGAGAACCTCGCGGTCTATGGTATTGGGGTTGAGTTCAAGGATATCTAAGGCTTCGCGCAGGGTCATGGTCTACCTCGAAGATGTAGGGTCGTGTCTACACGTTATTTGATGCAGGGTCATGGTTGTTCTTTTGCTTGGACTAATCACAATGCTTGTCATTGTACGCCTAAATTCGCTTGGGGTGGTAAGGTTTTAGGCATGATACTGGTTTTACATGGTGCTAACCTGAATCGCCTTGGCATACGGCAGCCCGAAGTCTACGGCGCGCAGACTTTGGCAGACCTTGAACAGCAAATAACAACGTGGTCAAGCGAGTTTGGCTTGAATGTTACTTGTCGGCAAACCAATCTTGAAGGGCAACTGCTCGAGTGGGTGCAGACGGCTGCCGAAGCAGGGTACCGCGCTATCATCATCAATCCTGGAGCATGGACGCATTATTCTTATGCGCTGCGTGATGCCATTGCGGGGCAACCCTTGCCTGTGCTCGAGGTGCATCTCTCGAACATTCATGCCAGAGAAGAATTCAGACACCAAAGTGTGATTGCCGCTGTTTGTGTTGGCAGCATACTCGGTTTTGGGGCGGATGGCTACCGCATGGCATTGTTGCACTTGCAAAAAAAGCTCGAGCCAACCCAGACTAACCCATCTGAAAGTGAGTATGCCGACCCCCCGAGCCGTCATTTGCCAAAAATGGCATAGGCTGATAAATGCCCTGACATTGGTGCGGTACACTCTGCCCCTATGGCGATTGAACGTACATTTGCAATGGTGAAGCCCGACGGCGTGCGTCGGGGCTTGGTGGGAAATATCATCTCGCGGCTCGAGAACAAGGGCTTTAAGATTGTTCAGCTCAAAATGCTTACCCCGAGCCGTGAACTTGTGGAGCAGCACTATGCCGAGCACAAAGACAAGGGCTTTTTTAATGGCTTGGTGGATTTTTTGAGCGGTGGTGCGGTTGTTGCCATGGAACTCGAGGGCGAAAATGTGATTGCCGAGTGGCGACGCATGATGGGTGCGACCCGCCCGTGGGAAAGTGCACCCGGTACGGTTCGTTTTGAATATGCAACTACGGTAGACGAGAACATTGTGCATGGCTCGGACAGCACCGAGAGTGCTGCACGAGAACTGGGTATTTGGTTTTAAGGACTTGGGCTATGCGTCTCGAGGTGGTCAATCATCTCGGGATTTTTTGTTTTGGCGCTTTTAAAAGCGCCTCGCTTTTATCCTGTATTCCATCACACACCACAACCCTCGCCAATTCGTACCATGAGCGCCCATGACCCCGCTCGAGATTGCGCAAAATCCCAAGACCGCGCCTGCGGAACTGAGCCGCCTTGGCTCGAGTCGGGATGTTGCGGTGCGCCTTGCTGTTGCCAAAAACCCCAATACGCCAGAAGCTACCTTGCGCCTTTTGGCGGCGCTGCACCCTGAAGCGCTGCTCGAGAATCCTGTTTTGCTGTGGTTGCGCTTTGAAAACCCCGCGTGGTTTAACGAACTGCCAGACTTTGCACGGTTAGCCTTATTGCAAGCGCCTAACTGCCCGAGTGTCTGGCTCGAAACCGCTGCCTCGGCAGATAGCACAAGCCAGCTTGCAGCGCTGCAAAATTCAAGTATTAGCACCGAGATGCTGCAAAGCTGGACAACGGATAGCGAAATCCGCCACCAGGAAGCTGCCGCGCTGCATATTGCCCACCCGAGCAATCAGATTGCTTTGCGGCAGCAAACTCGTTCGCCACAAGTGGTGGATTATCATTTGAATGGAATTTTTTCCAATATCCCCACCCGACTCGAGCTGCAAACCGAACTTTTTAAGGATATGCTTGCTGCGCAGGTGCCACTATCTGCCGAAGTTTTGGGGATTTTGGCGCTCGAGTTTGACCCCGAACTGCGTGCTTTAGTAGCGACTCGCCCTGACCTACCCGAAGCACTGCTCGAGGTGTTGGGTTTTGATGAAGATGATGCTGTCCTGCTGGCACTCAAAAACACACATACATTGCCTCGTTTTGTGCAGCAAGCCGAAAATCTGAGCCTAAAACACCCCAAAGATTTGGCGCGTTTGGCGCGTGGCACAGACCGTGCCAAGACCCTGGCAGCGCAGCATGGTCAAATAAGCCAAAACCTATTAAAAAAACTGGCTCGAGACGAGGCTTGGCAAGTGCGCCAAGCTGTAGCAGCTAATCCCAAGACTCCGCCTGTTGTGCTCACCAAACTTGCTACAGACCTTGACCGTGATGTGCGCGAAGCGGTTGCCAAAAACCCAAGTACCCCAAGTAAGCCATTGCAAGTGTTGCTTGCCGATTCCCAAGAAGAAGTGGCTCTAGCGGCGCGTCAGAACCCAAGCACCCCACCCGAAGTCTTGCAACTTCTCGAGCGCCTAGAGCGCAAAGACCCAAGCCTGACGCAACTCGAGCATCTGCCTGCTTGGCTCGAGAGCCGTGTTGCTGTGCACCCCAATGCAACCGCTGCCCTGCTCGAAACACTTGCCAAATCCGAGCAATCGCAAGTGCGTATCAAAGTTGCTGCAAACCCCAATACTCCACAACGGCTGCTCGAGCTGCTGCTCGAAGACCCTGACCCCGATGTCCAAGTGGCAATGCTCCAGCGCCCGCACTTGCCCGAAGCATTGTTGCAAAGGTTAGCTGTACACACCGATGCACGGGTTGTTGAAGCTGTGGCTAAACACCCTAATCTCTCTAAAGCCTTGCTCGAACGGCTTGCCCAAGATGCAAACTGGGTAGTGCGGCGCGAGATTGCCTTACACCCGCGTTGCCCAACACATCTGCTCGAGTTGTTGGCTCAAGATTCAGATTCCGATGTGCGCGAAGCCTGCGTCCGTAACCCGCATGCCAATGCATTGGTTGCCCTATACGCCTTGGGTGTGGAGTTGCGCTTACCCGAAGTGCTGCAGCAACTCGAGGCACATGATCCACAGCTTGATGCCGCATGGCTTGAGTTTATCGCAAGGCGCAGCAACGACCTTGGCAAGCGTTTTGTGGCAAGTCATCCCAACCTTACAGAAAACCTGATGCTCTGGCTGGCAACCCACGACCAATGGGCAGTGCGTCGCGCCTTGGCGCAAAATCCTAATTTGCCACAATCTTTATTCGAGGTTTTGGCTACAGACTCAGACCGAGATGTGCGCGCTGCTATTGCTGCTCATCCAAATGCACCCAAACACATCCTAGAACGCTTGGTGGCGGATGCCGAAAATCTCGTGCGGTTTGAATTGATCAAGCGTGGTTTTGGTCTAGAACGGCTGTGCTGGGAAGACGACGACGAACTGTTGGCACAAATTCCCGAGTCCTATTTACAGTTGCGCCGTCGTTTAGAAGCTGGCCAAACCATAGACCGTGCTGAACTCGAGCCTTTTATGGATATACCACTGGTGTTGCGGCTGTTGCCCAAAGACATAGACTTTGACCTCGAGCTTGCATTACGCCATGAATCTTGGCAGGTACGCCAGGCTGCTGCTCGCAACCTGCATTGCACGGTGCAAGATTTGCAACTGCTCGCTACCGACTCCGACCGCGACGTGCGGCTCGAGGTCTTGCGCCATCCAAAAGTAACAACAGATATTGTCAGTAGTCTTTTCCGTGACCCCGATATCCTGGTGCGCCGTGCTGCGCTGGCGCATCCCTGCCTTGAACCGAGGTTGCGTCAGATGGCACAGCGCTATATCCTGGACGAATGCTTACGCTCGAGTACCCTGAACCGCATTGTGGCTTTAGCGCAAACCGAGCGCGTTTCAGAGCTTCAAAAACGCAAAAATTGGCGCAGTCTCGAGTGGCGTGAGCGTCTGGCGGTAGCGAGCAATCCGCACACTCCACGCGCTATTCTCGAGTACCTGTGCCAAGATGCCAATCGCCTTGTGCGCCATGCGGCTGCTTTGCGTCTCGAGGGGCAATCGTGAACGCTGTACAGCGTGTGCGTGCGAGCTTGTTGCGCTTGCGCAGCAAAAGCCCTTTTTTGGCAACCTTGGCGCTGTTTGCAACCTTTCGCCCTGACCCAAGCCACCCCACCGCTGCCACCGATGGGCGTGAGGTGATTTACAACCCAGACTTTTTTGAAGCGCTGCCGCTCGAGCAAGTTGATGCGGTGCTGATGCACGAACTACTACACGCAGCACTTTTGCACGTTCCCAGGCGCGGTTGGCGTGATCCCAAGGGTTTTAATATCGCTGCCGATATTGTGGTCAATGGCATCCTTACGCAAAGCGGTTTTGTTCTGCCCGAAGGCACCATTCATGACCCCGAATTGCAAAAGTACAGCGTCGAGGAAGTGTATGCGATTTTGCAAAAACAAGCCCCTCGAGAACTGCAAAACTCCGATTTGCTCGAGGGAAAAGATGAAAAAGACGCAAGCGGCAGCCCCGAGCAAGCTGCTCGCGCCAAAGAACTCGAGCGCTACTGGAAAGAAGCCCTAGAGCAAGCAAACGCTGTTGCAAGAGGACAAAAACGCGGCGATGCTGTTGCTGGCTTGCTGCGCAATGTTGCTGCACAACGCCCCGCGCAACTGGATTGGAAAACGTTGCTCTGGCGCTTTTTAACACGTACACCCACAGACTTTACCTATTTTGATCGGCGTTTTTTGTATCAGCGTCAGTATCTCGAGGCGCTCGATTCCGAATCGGTGCGCGTTTACGCTTGCATAGATACCTCGGGTAGCGTAGAGGACGCGCAAATACAGGACTTTTTAGCCGAACTGCGCGGTATTGCCAGAGCCTACCCACAAGCTAAAATTTTTGTCTATTATGCCGATGCCGCACTCTACGGTGGCTTTGATCTCGAGAACGAGTGGCAACCCCCGCAAGGTGGCGGTGGCACCGATTTTAAGCCATTTTTTGCGCACCTCGAGCAGCAGAATTTGGAAAACAGTGTCGCGGTGTATTTAACCGATGGTTACGGCGATTTTCCTACCCAAGCGCCAAACCTGCCCGTGCTGTGGGTGGTGACAGCGGGTGGACTCGAGTCGCAAGCATTTGTGTTTGGCGAAGTAGCGCGGCTGATGAGTTAAGTTTTATACTGCACACCATGACCTTGGCATTTTTACTGCGCCGAGTCATCACCGCGCTGATTACCTTGGTTTTGGCAAGTGTGATGGTTTTTGTGGCGATGCTTTTTGTGCCGGGCGACCCTGTGCAGTTAATTCTTGGCTTAAATTACGACCCTAATCAATACGCCGTATTGCAAAAACAAATGGGCTTGGACAAGCCACCACTCGAGCGCTTTTTGTCATGGGTGGCGGGTATTCCAAATGGCGATTTGGGTAAAAGTATCAGCCTCAGTGCTCCCGTGGGTAAGCTCATCTGGGATAGGCTACCGATTACCTTACCACTTGTGGGACTCTCGAGTCTGCTTGCATTGCTGGTCGCCCTGCCTGCTGGGGTCTATGCGGCACGGCATCGTGGCAGTTTGGTAGATGTGTTGGTGGTTACACTGACCCAAGCTGGTTTGGCGATTCCGAGTTTTTGGCTGGGTATTATGCTGGTATTGGTTTTTGCTGTTGGGTTGGGTTGGCTTCCTGCTAACGGTTGGACAAATTGGTCAGACGACCCACTCAAAGCTGCACGCAGTTTGGTGATGCCCGTGGTGACCTTGGCACTTGGGCAGGCTGCGGGCTTAGTGCGTATGGTGCGTTCGAGTGTGCTCGATGCACAAAGCCAAGATTACGTGCGAACCGCGCGCAGCAAGGGCTTGCTCGAGAGTGTAGTGGTGCGAAAACACATCCTGCGCAATGCGGCAATTAATATTCTGACCCTGCTAGGGATTCAATTTGGGCAGTTATTGGCTGGGGGGATTGTTGTAGAGAGTGTATTTAATATTCCAGGGTTGGGTTTACTTGGTTTAGGCGCAGTGCGCTCGAGCGATTATCCGCTTGTACAGGGCGTGGTTTTGGTGATTGCATTTATGATTGTGCTGATTAACTTGGGTGTGGATTTACTCTATGGTGCGCTTGACCCGAGGATTCGTTATGAGTAAATCGCGTCTCGAGTTTAATCTGCTTTTTGGCTTTGTTACGCTTGGGCTACTGCTTATTGCTGCGCTCTTGGGTTTGGTCTGGACTCCACATAACCCTACTTTTCAAAATTTTGCTGTACAACTCCAAGCGCCTAGCTTGACCTATCCATTTGGCACAGATAACTTTGGGCGCGATACCTTCTCGAGACTGCTGCGCGGTGCCAGTACCAGTGTTTTGGTTGGTTTAATCAGCGTTTTTATTGGCTCGAGTCTGGGTTTAGTGTTGGGAATGCTCTCGGGTTGGTTTGGAGGACTGCTAGACGACATCATCATGCGTGTTTTGGATGCGCTTTCAGCGTTTCCAACAATTCTGTTGGCACTTTTAATCGCAGTGGTGCTGCGTCCGAATATCTGGAGTGCAATGCTGGCGGTGGGTATCTCGAGTATTCCGACCTTTGCGCGTTTAACAAGGGCAGGAGTGATTGCCACTAAAAACTTGGATTTTATAGATGGCGCTAGAGCGCTGGGTGCACGCGATGCACGGCTGCTTTTTCGTCATGTCTTGCCCAATATCGCTTCGGCGCTGATTGTGCAAGCTACTTTTGCTTTTGGTATTGCCATCCTTGCCGAAGCGGCACTGTCTTACTTAGGCTTGGGTACACAGCCACCTGCCCCGAGTTGGGGTGTCATGCTGCGCGACGCACAGACCTTTATTTATCAGAGCGCTTGGGCAACAGTTTTTCCAGGGCTGACAATTGCAGTTACGGTGCTTGGCTTGAACCTTTTAGGCGATGGTTTGCGCGATAGGCTTGACCCTAAATCTCAGTAAATTTTTTCAACGAGTTATCAAAGAGCGTGCCGTTTCGGTAGGACAAAAGCGGTATTGACTTCGATTTCCCAATCACTCTGCCCAATGCGGATGTCGCAAGTCGGGTCGTAACAGAAGGTTTCGAGCCGATACTGTTTCTTTAACGGGTTCCAGTGGTCTATGATCATCTCCACCGGCATCCGGCTGTAGTGCCGCGAAAAAATAGCCCAGAAACCCTGCAATCCAATGAGAGGGTTTAGGATGGGAAGGTGACACCAAAGAAGCTATCGTCCTGTCAATTCTACGAGGTGAACTGAGCGCTTCAGAAGCAGCTAGAAATACAGAGCCAACGAAAACCGAGTTCACTTAAGCTCAGTTTCTCGAGCCAGATTAAACAAAAGCCAAAACAGAAATCGGGCAGGAAAATGAGCGCTTAAAGATGCTGGTTGCAAAGAAAGAACTCGCTCTGACCCTGCAAAAAAACTTTATCGATGATGTCCTCTTCCAACGCTTGCTCCACAACCTTCAATTTTTGAGTTTATTGCGACAATAACACTTTGAGGTATTTTGCTACTGTACGCAAGGGATTACCCGAATGATATGTGCGGCTCAGTATGATTCCGCCTTCCACTGCGGCAGTAATAAATGTTCCTAATTCTTCTGCTTTTGACTTTGTAAATCCACTTTCAAGCAATTTTTCTTTGAACGCCGTTTCCAACAAGATATATGCTTCCCGGCAGGCTGAATTAATGCGTTCGGACTTTGTAGCAGTTTCCATAGCCACTGCTGTCAATGGACTGCCCGCTGCGAATCCTGACGATTCCACATGGTCAGCGATATTGAATACAAAGTCATGGATTGCCTTTGCCGCGTTTTTATTGCCGATTAATCCGTTTTGTATTCGCTCGGCAGTCGCTTTGCCTGATTGCAAAACGGCTTCAGAAGTGATTTGTTCCTTGCCTTCAGGGAAATAATGGTACAGAGAACCCTTTGAAGCGCCGCTCTCTTTAACGATTTCGTTCAAGCCTGTACCGTGATAACCCTGTTTTTCCATTAAGTCACGAGTGGTTTGCAGGATATGTTCGCGGGCGTTGCTCATTTCAACCTCACTTCCCATCTGAATAAATTATGTCATTTGTCATCTTTTCAAAGTTGCGCGACACTGTAATTATAACGACTGGTCTATATAACATCAAGCAAAGGAGAACAAAAAATGTCAATCCCAATTTTAGTTATCGGTGCACTCGGCAATGTGGGTACGGAGGTTGTCAAACACATTTTAGCCAAAGGCGGCACAGTTCGCGCGGCGGATATTGATGTGAGAAAAATAAAGGAAAGATTTGGCGATTCGGTGGAATCGGTTCACTTTGATTTTACAGACCCCACTACTTACGCAGCGACATTTCAAGGTGTAAAGAAAATGTTCTATATGCGTCCGCCACACCTGACAAATATAGAACGCGATATGAATCCGTCTATGGACGCGGCAAAACAGGCGGGCGTAACGCATGTTGTCTTTCTCTCATTGATTGGGATTGAAAACGCGAAATATGTTCCTCATTATAAAGTGGAAACCTATCTTCATAAAATCAACCTGCAAACAACCTTTCTACGATGTAGTTTTTTTATGCAGAACTTGAACACCACGCACCGCAAAGAAATCAAAGAACGCAACGAAATATTTGTCCCTGTAGGAAATGCCAAAACCAGTTTTATTGATGTGCGTGATATTGGCGCGGTTGCGGCTTTAGCATTGACCGAGGAAGGGCACGCGGGAAAGAATTATGATCTGACAGGTAGTGAGGCTCTCGATTATTGGGAGGCAACAACAATTATGAGCGAAGTTCTAGGACGAAAAATTGCTTACCGCAACCCGAATCCCATTTATTTTCTCATCGAGACCATTCGCAGAGGAACGCCCCTTATGTTTGCACTCGTAATGATGGGGTTGTACACATCTACAAGATTCGGAATGGCGGAAAATGTAACTCGTGAAGTAGAAATTTTGACGGGGCGCAAACCGATTCTATTCAGGCAATATGTGATTGATTATAAAGATAACTGGCTTTGATTGTGGCAATATACAAGCCTCTCCATTATGGAGAGGCTTGTATATTGGTTTTCGATGAAGCACCTAATGGTGCGCGCTGTGTTAGGCACGTGCACTGCTTTGAGCGGTAGACTATTCTTTGAACTGCTGTAGGGGCAACATGAAGTAAACGCCATGTTTGAGCTGATAATTCGCCAAGTCATCGCCACTACTATGCGATCGGATTTGGTAATAACCCAGGGCTTGAGTCCGTTGTCAAAGAGCCTCTTGAAGTTTTTGTCCGATGCCTCGCTGATGCTGAGTGGGCAATCAGTATCAGGTCCAATATCTTGGAGTACGAAGTGCAGAAATCCCATAACCTCTGCTTAACACGTGGGAACTGATGTGCCACGTGAACCAATCCCTTTGATTGAGTTGGGTGACAAGTTCCAGTAGTTCCACCCAGCGCGTCTGGTAATCCGCTTGCGCCAGACCCATAGGTCCGGCTTTCGTCGGATACCTACCAAAAGGGAGTTCGAAATGTCGAAGTGGGTGCTCAGATGCAG
>JBKBVO010000091.1:0-9758 GCA_046289535.1 Deinococcales bacterium
TGGTGGTTGGTATCTTCGTCGGGACGTACTCGAGCATCTATATCGTCGCACCAATGGCGGTATTCTTCAAAAACTGGCAAGACAGCCGCAAAAAAGCAGCTCGAGCCGCAAAAGCCTAGCTTGGCATCCCCCTGCATCAGTGCAGGGGGGGCAGTTCTTCAGGCTCGTAGCCCAAGTCAAGAAGCAAATCCTGATAGAGTGCGACCGCATTTTCGCGCACGGTCTCGAGATTGGTTTCGCTTCTTGCGGCAATTCGCAAACACTCCGCAAGCAGCTCTGGGTGAATTTCCCATTTCTCGAGCGGCAAGTCATTCTCGTTGGCTAAAATGGGCAGTTCCAAACCATTTAAGCTCTCGAGCGCAAGACGTGCCGCATCGTGTTCGGCATCCTTTTTACTGCGCCCATACCCCTTTGCGGTTTCGACCTTGTTCCAATATACGACACTGATAAAGCCCTTATTTGGATGATTTGGGTCTATCAGTTCGGTGATAAACTCGAGCGGCGTATTTTTGGCTTGCGAAAGTTCATTTAGCTCGGCTTTTGGTGTACGACTCATACCGCACCATTCTAAGTTAAAATGCACACATGGAAAATGAGCGTCAAATTCAAGTCTTGCTCGTAGATGACCATCCAATCGTCCGTAAAGGCACCAAAGAAATGCTCGAGCCATATCCCGATTTATGTGTGATAGGCGAAGCCTCCGATGGGCGCGAGGCGCTGGCATTTGTGGGGAGTATCCGTCCCGACGTAATCTTAATGGATGTTTCGATGCCAGGTATGAACGGCATAGATGCGACCAAACAAATCAAACAACACTATCCAAGTATTGCAGTATTGGTACTGACGAGCTTCGATGACGATGCCTATGTATTCGCACTACTCGAGGCAGGTGCAGCAGGGTACATCTTAAAAAATGCCAGAGAAGAAGAGATTATTCATGCAATTCGAGCAGTTTTTCATGGCGAAAGTGCGCTTCACCCTGCTATCGCCAAAAAAGTGCTTAACCGTTTTAGCGCCCAACCCACCGAAAGTTTTGAAGGCGAAGGATTATCTCCCCGCGAACTCGAGGTACTGCGTGCTGCTGCCACAGGAAACACCAACAAAGAAATTGCCAAGGTGCTCGATATCTCACCGCGCACCGTGCAAGTACATTTGGCGAACGTATTTAGCAAATTAAATGTTGGCTCGAGAACCGAAGCTGTGCTGTTTGGCATCAAGCGCGGTTGGATAGACCCAACAACGGTGAATTAACATGATTGTAGACCTGCGCTCCGATACCGTGACCGTTCCAACGCCTGCCATGCGCCAAGCTATGCTTGAAGCGACCGTAGGCGATGATGTTTACGGCGAAGACCCAACCGTGAACGCGCTGCAAGACCTTATGGCGAAAATGCTTGGATTTGAAGCAGCACTCTTTACCACAAGCGGTGTTCAAGCCAACCAAATTGCCATTGCGGCGCACACCCAACGCGGACAAGAAGTCATCTGCACTGAAGGCGCACACATTTATGAATACGAACTTGGAATGATGGCAGCTTTTGCGGGGATTGTACCGCGTTTTGTGGCTGCACCCAAAGGTATACCCGATCCCCAAGATATTCGCCGCGCTATCCGCAGGAGCGTACACCAAAGCCCAACTGGCTTAATTGCACTCGAGAACACCCACAATCGTGCGGGGGGAACGGTTCTGCCACTCGAGATCATCAAAGCATCGAGAGAAATTGCCACGAACGAAGGTCTCCCTTTGCACTTGGATGGAGCACGAGTTTGGAATGCACTCGAGGCACAACAGCTCGAGCCACAACAATTGGCAGAACACTTTGACAGCATGGCGGTATGTTTATCAAAAGGCTTAGGCGCACCTGTTGGGAGTATCATTGCTGGAAGCAAAGCATTTATCAAAGAATGCCACCGCTACCGCAAAATGCTTGGCGGCGGCATGCGTCAAGCGGGAATTTTAGCAGCAGCAGGTATCTATGCGCTCGAGCATCACCGTCAATTCTTGGGCAAAACACACCAGCAAGCCCGCTACCTTGCAGAAGCACTCGGTGCAAAAGGCTTTGCCATTGATCTCGAGCGGGTGCAAACCAATATGGTGTACATTCAACTGCCCGATGCCGACAAAAAACTGGCAGCGTGGGCGCAAAAAGGCGTGAAGGCTGGAATGATGGCGGAAAACCTAGTGCGCTTGGTAACGCATTTTCAAATCACCGATGCGATGCTCGAATACGCACTTGAAGTCATTGATTCGTAGCCCTCGATCCCAAAATCCGCACCATGTGCTTGAGCTTGGTATCCTTGTAGCCTTCACGCATGGCAATCGCCTCGAAGTGCGAGTCGGCTGCAAACATCAGCTCGTACACAGCGCCATCGTAAGCACTCTTGGTCACGCAGTGCAACAAACCCGGTGTGCAGCCAAGCGGCGCATCTGGGTGTACGCGCAGACAGGAAACCAACACCACAGCTTTGTCGCCCATCCAGACACTCTGTGCATGTACAAAACCATAAACCGTGCTTGGTTCCTCGTCGCCCCCCGCTTCAATCGCCACAAAACTATGTTCGCTGCGTGCATAAAAGCGCAAAGCTGCAAGGCTCGAACGCAACATCGCTTGGCGCTCCGTCTCGGGCAAGGTATCAAAATGCGGATGCGACAGTCTGGCAAGTTCCAAATCAAGGGCTTGCATTCCAGCAAAATCTGTTTCAGTTGGCGCTCGGTAAACCATTGCGATGAGTCTAGCAAATATATCTTGGTGCGTTTGGGACGAAGTCACTCTATCGAAACGCTTAAGGAAAATTCTCAAAAGATGCAAAATTTCGCGCAGGCGGTACGCAACCAAGAAATATGGCTCGAGCCAATAAAAACACCTGCCGCTTGGGAGACGACAGGTGCAAAAAGGGAGCAGTATTCCATGGGAGAGCGTGCACAAGACTAATCAAAAATATCGAAAATGCGCCCTAGTGTGGACTTTTTCTTTTTGCCATAACGATGATCATCGTCGTCATCGTCACGGCGGTAGCCTGGCTGTCGATATTGTGGTTGGGTGTAGCGTGGGTCGTAACCACGTTGCTCAAAATGGCGATCGTAGTCACCATCGCGTCTTGGATCGCGCTCATCTCGAGGGTCACGGCGTAGCGTATCGCCGTACTCACGTTCTATTTCGATTGCAACCTGAATCAGTTTCTCGAGTTCACCCCGATCCAACCAAACACCCTTGCACTCAGGACAAACATCAATAATCACACCATTTTTGCTCATCTCCATCAGAGGAGTCCCATCTATTGGACAAAGTTTTTGCATGTTATCTTCCACCTTTCACGCGAATTGGTTTTGCTTGTTGCCGAAGCCAAACAAGCCATGCTGCCGTTAAAAAAAACACAATGATGTATTCCATAAACTCCTTATTTCGCAACAATGGGCTTCTTTTCACCCTGAGTATCATCGTCTTTTTCCGTACGAATTAGACTGTAAACAATCCCTGCTGCCAAAATGCTCAATGTAATACCAAGCGAAAGAAGCGAATCCATTTTGCCAAAGATTTGATTAGCAAAAACCTTTGCGCTAATAAAAATCAGCACAACACTCAGTGAGTATTTCAAATACCTAAAGCGGTGAATCATCGCTGCCAATGCAAAATACAAAGCACGTAACCCAAGAATCGCAAAAATATTCGAGGTGTACACAATAAAAGGGTCGGTGGTGATAGCAAAGATAGCTGGGACGCTATCTACAGCAAAAATTAGGTCAGCGAACTCCACCAACATCAGCGCTAAAAAGAGTGGGGTAGCATAACGCACCAATTGACCAGTTTTGGGGTCTGCTTGTTGTACAAAAAATTTCTCGCCGTGGAGCTGGTCTGTCACCTTCATACGTGACTTCAAAAACTGAAGCAGTGGATTCTTGCTCATGTCGGTATCGTGTTCCTTGCCTGCCTCGAGCAGCATCTTTACACCGGTCAGCAGCAAAAATGCAGCAAAAACATACAATACCCAGTCAAATTGCTGCACCAAGGCTGCGCCCAAGGCAATCATGATACCGCGCAGCACGATCACACCTAAAATGCCCCAAAACAAAACCCGATGCTGGTATTTGCGCGGAATAGCAAAATAGGTAAAAATCAGTGAAATCACGAAGATATTGTCAAGCGCCAAAGTTTTTTCGATAAAAAACCCAGTGTAATACTGAATGGCGCTGGTCTGCCCCATCTGCCACCAAATCCATGCGCCATACAGTAAAGCCGCACCAATATAAAATGCACTCATCCAGAGCGATTGCGAAACGCCAATCTCTGCGTTTTTCTTATGCAAAACGCCCAAGTCAAGCAGCAGTAAAACCAAAACAATGGCTAAAAATGCCAGCCAGACCCAAACTGCCTTACCCAAAAATAACGCTGTTAAAAACTCCATGCTGTCTCCATTCTTGCCACAAAAAACAGAATATCTTTGCGGCTTGAGTCTGGCTATTTCAATACACACCAGAGCAAATTTGCTCGTAATGACGGTGCGCACACCCCTTGGGGTCAGCTACTCCCTCGTACGCGCAGCAGTGTAACAGCGAAATGACTGCGAGTCTCGAGCCATGAAAACATTTACGACAAAAATAATAAAATGATTCGTTCTACACAATAAAAAAAGAGCAAGATGACACAATGTTATAATTTGCACCCAATACTCAAATTGCTTGGCGCAGACACTAAAATTCGCATTTAAGTCACCTCGGGTATGCGCCTACTCTTGGTGGCTTGCTCGAACGCATAGGCAATTTTTAGTGGACGAGGTTCAGCAAAACTCTTACCCATAAAGCAAATGCCCACAGGATGCCCATTTTCGGTATAGCCACAAGGGACTACAACCGTGGGATACCCGTACAGCCCTTGCTTGCAACTGGGTATGATAGGGCGATGAAACCCCAAACGATGGCGGAAAAAATACTTTCGCAAAAAGGCGGCAAAACCGTCTATGCGGGCGACCTCGCCGTGGTCGAAGTAGACAACGTAATGATTGTAGACTCGATTGCCGAAAGCGTAATCGAAGTCTTAGGCAACGAACTGCATGCCAAACCCAAATTCCCCGAGCGTGTGAGCGTGGTGATCGACCACGTTGCCCCTGCCTCGAGTGTCAATGTGGCTAAATCGCACCAAGCCAGCAGACAGTTTGCGCTCGAGACCGGAGTCAAACTTTTTGATGTCGGGCGCGGCATTTGCCATCAGGTTTTAATCGAGGAGCGCTTGGCTTTTCCGGGTGCGGTGGTGCTGGGTTCGGATTCACACAGCACCACTTATGGCGCAGTTGCTGCTTTTGGCACAGGCATGGGAGCAACCGATATTGCTTTAGCAGCAGCCAGTGGCAGAACATGGCTCAAGGTGCCCGAAAGTGTCAAAGTCACACTGCGCGGCATGCCACAAAATGGAGTGAGTGCCAAAGATATTGCACTCGAGATGATTCGGCTACTCACCGCCGATGGTGCGACATACATGTCTGTAGAAATCCATGCAGGCGACAACTTCACGCGCGGCGAACGCATGACCCTTGCCAACCTTTGTGTTGAAGCTGGGGCAAAGGCGGGCATGGTCGTACCAGGTGGCGAGATTTTAAGCTTGTACGATGTGCCCGAATGGGTTTATCCAGACCAAGGCGCAAGCTACGCTCGAGAACTCGAGATTGACTGCACCACGCTTACGCCGCGCATGAGCGTGCCAAGTTATGTGGATAATGTCGAAGAGGTCTCGAGTTTGCGCGGCAAACGGGTAGACCAAGTCTTCATTGGCACTTGCACCAATGGGCGTTTAGAAGACCTGCACATTGTCGCCGAGATACTGCGCGGGCGAAAAGTCGCAAGCCATACGCGCTTGTTGGTGATTCCCGCGAGTTCTCAGGTGCTCGAGCAAGCTATGCAAGACGGCTCGCTCTTGACCATTTTGCAAGCTGGCGGCACGATTGCTACACCTGGGTGTGGTCCGTGCATGGGGCGGCATCAGGGCGTGCTTGCGCCGAACGAGGTATGCGTAAGCACCAGCAACCGCAATTTTATCGGGCGCATGGGCGACAAAGACGCACAAATTTACCTCGCCAGCCCTGCGATAGCCGCAGCGACAGCTGTAGCAGGAAGCATTGCACTGCCTTCAGATTTGTAAAGCAAATTCATACCGAACTCGAGGAATTCAGCGCCAATTTGTCCAGATTGCTTGCTCGAACTTGTAGAATTTTTGATTAACGCTTTGATTACAGCCAAGAAACCCTTGTATACTGGTTTTATGCCAAGTATATCTGCTGAAAGTCTACAACACTTGCTCGAGAGTGGGCATGCCTTTGCTCACCCCAAGCATATTTTAGAAGATATTGGTGCGAATCACGCTGTATTTGTACCACCAAACGCAGTGCATTCAATCGCCAGTCATACCGCACATATGGCGTGGTGGCTACGCCAAGCACTGCACTTGATCGAAACCAATGCCACAACATGGGAGCGCATCGAAGGAGAAGAATTTCCGCAAACAATTCCTGAAGCTGATTGGGACAGCATTCGTTCAGATTTTTTTACCTCTTTAGAGCGCTTGAAAGCCATTTGCGAGGATGCAGCGCTGCTCGAGCGACCCTATGTTTCGGGAAAGAATACAGTCGGTTATGTCGTGCTTGATTTTGCGCTGCACAATGCTTATCACATGGGGCAGATTGTACTGTTGAAGCGACTGCAAGGCATTTGGCAAGATTTCAAGGGTTGATTCTAGTTTGATGTTGCACTTAAGGTGTACTACCCGACTCAAAATAGTTGCACAAACCATGAACTAGCAATACCTGATTTGATTGCAGTTCAGGTATAGTTCACCATGCCGACCAAATACCGTGCCTGCAACTTGTGTGAAGCCATCTGTGGACTCGAGATTGAACTCGAGGGTGAGCGCGTTGTCTCGATTCGCGGCGATAAAAACGACCCCCTTTCACAAGGGCATATTTGTCCAAAGGCGACCGCTCTTGCGGACATGAACACCGACCCCAACCGCCTGCGCTACCCCGTGAAGCGTGTTAGAGAACAATGGGAGCAGATGAGTTGGGAAGAAGCCATTAATTACACTGCCCAACAGCTCTCGAACCTCAAGGCGACACATGGCGCAAATTCAATTGCCTTTTTTATCGGCAACCCCGCCGTACACAATGTTGGCACACTCTTTTCGATGCCAAACCTGATTCGCGCCGTAGGCTCGAGCAACCGCTACAGTGCCACCAGCGTAGACCAGCTTCCACAACAAGTGTTGAGCGGCTTAATGCTGGGTAACCCCAATTTATTGCCCGTACCCGATATTAAACGCACCGATTTTTGGCTGATTTTAGGAGCAAATCCGCTTGCCAGCAATGGTAGCCTGATGACTGCACCCAATGTCAAGCAGCACCTCAAAAATATCCAATCCAGAGGCGGCAAAGTTGTGGTCATAGACCCACGACGCACCGAAACTGCCAAGGTCGCAGACCAGCACTTTTTTATCGCTCCGGGCACGGATGCGCTGCTCTTACTGGCAATGCTAAACACGCTTTTTGCCGAGAATCTGATTAAACTCGGACGACTCGAGACATTTACCGATGGACTCGAAGCTGTCAAAATGGCAAGTGCTGCATTCACTCCAGAACGAGTGGCTGCCAAGGTGGGTATTGATGCAGCCACAATAAAGCAACTCACCAGGGATTTTGCCAATGCAAAAAGCGCTGTTGCTTACGGGCGTATTGGATTAAGTATTCAGAAATTTGGTGCGGTTTGTCAGTGGCTGGTGTATTGCCTCAACATCTTGACCGGCAACTTCGACCGCGCGGGCGGGATGATGTTCCCCGAGCCTGCCTTCGAGACGGTGCGCTCCAAAGGCGATTGGCGATTTGGGCGCTATGGCACGAGGGTTCGCAACTTACCCGAAGCCAATGGCGAGTTTCCAGTCGCGGCACTCGCCGAAGAAATCACGACCGCAGGCGCTGACCAAGTAAAAGCCTTGGTGGTCACCTGCGGCAACCCCGTTTTAAGTACCCCAAATGGCAAAAATCTAGAATCTGCCTTAAAAAAACTCGAGTTCATGGTCGCCATAGACCCGTATATCACCGAAACTACGCGCCATGCAGACATTATTTTGCCACCTGCGATGGGACTCGAGACCGCACATTTTGATGCCACATTCTTGTCGCTTGCAATTCACAATTATGCTAAATATTCCGAACCGACATTGGAAAAAGGCGAAAATACCAAGTTTGACTGGGAAATTATCGGAGCGCTGGCAGAGGCACTGGGCGGAGAAGCACCAAAAGACCCCGCACAAGTCATTGATTACGGTTTACAACGTGGCAAATACAAGTTAAGCCTCGAGCAACTAAAACAAAACCCACACGGCTTAGACTTGGGCACACTCCAAGCCACTTTGCCTGAACGCTTACAAAACCCCGAAAAACGAATCCGGCTTACACCAGACCTAGTGCTACACGACCTTAAGCGGCTCGAGAATGAATTGGCTAGCCATGAAACTGGCTTTGTTTTGATTGGACGGCGCGAACTGAGGAGCAATAATTCTTGGATGCACCACATCGAGCGCCTCAACCGCGACCAACCGCGCTGCACAGTACAGGTACACCCTGAGGATGCAGCCGCACTCGGTGTAGCAGAGGGGAAAATGGTGCGCGTATCTTCTCGAGTAGGGAGTATCGTGCTGCCGCTTGAAGTTACACCCGACATAGCGCGGGGTGTGGTCTGTATTCCACATGGCTATGGGCACGACGCTCGAGAGGATGTCGCATTCCACGCCAAAGGTGCAAGCATCAATGACTTGACCGATGAGTTTGCACTGGATATATCGGGGAATGCGGCATTGTCTGGGATTCGGGTGCAAATTGGGCTGGTATGAAGGTTGGTAAGGTGTCTCGAGCCGAACACACCGTTTTAGGAGGCGCGAATACTAGCTCAGGAAAAGCGAATTTGGGCATCCCGATCGTGCAAAGACCAATGTGGTATGAAGTTCTTACACGCGTAGCGTGCTCAAATTGGTACGATGCCTTTGTGGATTGATTTTTCTTCTGCTCATCAAATCATTGTCGTTGCAGCAACCGCGCTGCCACACTTTTGCTCGCGTAGCCACGCAACTTTTCAGGGGTGTGCTCAAGCAGCAACTCGAGTGCTGATTGCGCTACGCTCTTGCGGTGTAGTCCTAGTGCTGCCCGAGCAATCACCAGTGTCAGCCCAATATTTTGCGCCAAGGTCAAGGCTCCTTGAAGTGCATTATTGTCATTTTTGGCTAAACCAATCAAAAGCTGCGCATAGGCACGCATTTCGGGCATCTCACACTCGAGTGCTAGGGCATAGAGCTTTTCGGCAGCCTCGAGGGTTTTTAGACGATCACCCACGCTCCATGCCGATTCGGCAAGCCCGAGTAAGGTGTAACACTGCCCAATCATATGCATGCTTGGCATCGGCTCGAGTAGCGCATTTTCAGCAGCGCTCGGGTGTTGATGTAGGGCCAAAACCACGCTGCGCAGACCTCGAGGAATATACACGGATTCATCACTCAGTCCCTCTGCGCGAGCAATACTTTGGGCAAAAAACAGCTGACTGGTCTCGAGATCGCCACACAAGCCATACAATAAACCCATTTGATTTTCTAAATCGGCAGCGTGAATCGAGGCTGGAGCATTACCTAGGGCGGCTTGGGCACATTCCAAATCGGATAGCGCTAAACTAAACTGCCCCCGAGACAAGTAAATCGGTGCTCGAGCAAGCCATACGGATATTCGTTGTT
>JBKBVO010000092.1:0-9624 GCA_046289535.1 Deinococcales bacterium
CACTTATGACATAATTCAAGTAAGGACACTGTTCGAGGCAATCAAAAGCGAATTTGATACTCTCTATAACGACTTAACCATAGAAGTCCCCCGAACCATGCTCAAAAATACCAACCTGACCCAAGCCCAATTGCGGCGTTTGGCGCTATATCGCGGCAATGCCAGCCAAAAATCAAGCGAACGCGAAAACAGTTACTTTGTACGTCTGGATGTCGCCGAAAAATCACAGGACGTCAGCATTCTACTCGAGCAAGCCGCAGATGATCACTTTACGGTCTTAGGCGCTTTGGTCAAACGTCCAGACCTCCCCACAGAGGTACTTGCCGCGATGGTTAGCCAGCAAATCAAGCGCTATAAAAGCAAGCCCGATACAGTGAATCAGCATAATTTATTTCGCATGATTGCTAAACATCCAAATACGTCTGCCAGCAGTCTCGAGCAGATGGTGCTGATCGTCGATGCCCAAACCCGTCTGCTGATTGCCCAGCGCCCAGAAGCAATGCCGCAAACCTTGATCAGGCTCTATCAGACACTGGATGCCATTGTGCAGAATGCTGTCTTACACAATCCCAATACCCCAACTAAGCTACTCGAGCAATTGGTTTTAAAACGTGGTTATGCTACGTTGCTTTTATTTTTACAGCGTTTTCGGCGTGTTCGTCGTCCTATACAAAGCCAATTGGAAAAATTATTTGCCCAAGATATCGAGCAGTTTAAGTTAGTTGTGTTGCATCCAAATGTGTCTGAAAAATGTTTAAATTACCTGATTCGTTTAGGCGAACACAGCACCGAAGCGCAGTTTCGCGCCTTGCGTGAGCGTTCAATAGCGCGTCTCGAGTTGCCGTTATCATGATTTCCCACCTTTATGTGCACGTACCATTTTGCCCGAGTATCTGCCCGTACTGCGATTTTCACGTGCTCGAGCGGCGTGGCACGCTGGTGCGGGACTATCTGCACGAACTCGAGCGCGATGCGGCAGCACTCGTTGCCGAACACGGCGCACACCCGCTTAAAACCATTTATATTGGCGGTGGTACGCCCTCTTTTTTGCGCAACAGCGAACTCGAGACACTCGTTTGCATCATTCAAAAGCACTTTGGCTGGGCAGCCGACGTAACACTCGAGGTCAATCCAGGTACGGTGAGTAAAAGTCGCGCCCAGCACTGGAAAAATCTTGGGGTCAGCCGTGTTTCCGTTGGGGTGCAAAGCACCCAAGACGCGGTGCTGCGCTTTTTAGGGCGCACGCACAACAGCCGCCAGGCGCTCGAGGCGCTGCGGCTTTTACAAGAAGCGGGTTTTGCCGTCAGCGCCGACCTGATCACCGCCGTATCGGGGCAAGATTTAGCACAGGACATTCACACCCTAGGCAAACTCGGACTCGAGCATGTGTCTTGTTACACGCTCACCATCGAACCTGACACCCCTTTTTTTCGGCAGGGTATACAGGTGCGCGAAGAGGACGAAAGCGCCGCACTCGAGCAAGCCGAACCCCTACTGTTGCAGTACGGTTTAGAGCGTTACGAGGTCTCGAATCATGCCAAACCAGGGGCAGAGGCACAACACAATCTGGCATATTGGCAAAACAAGTTTTTTTATGGCTTGGGTGCGGGTGCGGCGGGGCATTATCCTGCCCCCAAAGCATCTGACGAATGTATTGCTACACGGCGCACCAACCCACACTTGCGGGCGTGGCTGCAAGGGCAGCGCGGTAAGCCCGAACCGATTTCCCGAGTCGAATTCGTGACCGATGCACTTTTTAATGGCTTGCGCTTGAAACGCGGCATCAATATTGCCGAACTTTCTAAGCAGGCAGGCTTGGCAGCTCGAGAATACTTTGCGCCAGCCTTTACGCGCTGTGAACAACGCGATTGGCTCGAGTGGGAAGGCGATGTACTGCGCTGTACCACAGCAGGTTGGTGGGTCTTAAATCGGGTGATTGGCGAATTTTTACTCGAGCACGAGCTGTAAATTTTGGATGCGTTCGCCTGCTTTTAAACGCACGGCAACGCGCTCGCCAACTTTTTTGCGGCGCAGGATGCGGTGGTAATCGCGCAGGCTGTGCAGTGCGGTGTGCTCGAGTTGCAAGAGGCGCAGCTCGCGCTTGCTAAGCAGCCGCAAGCCTGCCTTTGCTGCGGGGCTTTGCTCGACGATTGCCTCGACCAGCAAGCCGACGCCTCGATCTTGAGTAACGCGCAGCCCCAAATCCGGCAGGCGCAAACTGGTGCCTCGTTTGAGTTGTTCAATCCACGGGGCTAGACCAAAGAGTGGCACCAGATATGAAACTCGACCCTGCACCCCCTGAGCGTAGCCGATGCCCAAGGCAAAAGCCTTGCCCGAAAAACCAAGCACCGCGCCGCCCGAATCGCCTGGACTGATGTAGGCGTTCGAAAGAATCAAGCGCGTGGGCACCAGCAGCTCCTCGGATTGAATAAAACCCTGCACCTGTCCGTAGCGCGGCTGAATAAAATCGCCGCCCGAATTGCCGATTTGGACCAGCAGGTCGTTGATTTGGATTTCGCGCTCAAAATCGATTTCGATGTGCTCGAGTGGGCGCGGTGCTTGAATGCGAATCACCGCCAAATCTCTGGATTGGTCAAAGCCCACCACGCGTGCGGGGAAGTACTCCTGTTTGGTGCTGATTGCCTCGAGTGCGCTCATCCCCTCGACTGCGTGGTAGGCAGTCAAGGCGTAGCCACTGGGGTCAAACACGAAGGCGCTCGCACGCCCTTTGTGAACAAAGCCGCTCGAGACCTTGTGCCCCCGCAGTTGCAGCATTGCAGGGCGTGTCGCTACGAACACCCCCTGCATCAGGCGCTCGACTTCGCGCAACGGGCGTGGTGCAAAAGCAAGCTCTGGGAGTGGGCGCGGTGCAACCCGCCAGAGCAGCAGTGCGAGCGCCAGGGCGAACAATAACCAGTAGACTCGCATCAGCGCTCAAGCAGGGTTAACCCAATCAGGGTCGGGTTGCTTTGCAAACCTGCACTTTCAAAGACAATTCTGGCAATCGGCAGCTCTGGCTTGGGGTTTTGCCAAATACTCGCCACGAGGCTCACCGCCAAACCATCTCTGGTCGTGCCGCGCCACACCGGGTCAAACAGCGTGGTACGCACCAGGGGTTCGGTCCACGCCGCAATATTGCGCCCGTACTCGAGTGGAAGCACGCTACTGGTGCCATCGCTGTACACAAAGGTATAACTACCCACGCGCGTGCGCGGACTGGTGAGCGGCGAAAGCCAGCCTGTGGTGTGCAAAAAGACCACACTTTTGGCGCTGCTGTTCAGCTCGAGCACGACTTTTTCGGGCAGATTTTGGACGGTCGCGCGCGCACCGCGCAGCATTACACTGCTCGAGATATGAAACAAATACGCACCCAAGCGCACCGCGCTGCCTGTAGGTAGGCTCGAGAGGTCTATATCCGGACCGCGCCCAATCCAGCCGCTTTCGTCCGGGTCGTTGAGGGTGCGGGTCGCAACACTCGAGAGATTCACGAGTCTGCCCGGTACGGGAGCTATCTTGAGTGGGAAACGCGCATCGCGGTAGCGGCTAGCGGCATCTGTGGGCGTGGGGGCGCTAGGGTTCCAAAAAGCGTTTCCGGCGTGCAGGTAGGCAATACCCTGCTCGGCTTGCCCATCAAGCATCGTGGCGTTGCCAAAATAGCCACTCCAACGCGTTTGAATCGCGCCAAACGCCCCAACTCGAGCCACCGCTTGCGCCATGCTTTCGGGGCTGTTTTGCGCGAACCAACTCGAGCCGAGGGTGCGAAAACCCTGTTTTTGGATTGCGTCGATCAGCGGATAATCCTCTGCAGGGCTGTAATTCCAGTAGCTCACAACAATATCTTTGGGGAGCATCGGCATAATTTTTGCACCAAAGGACTCACCCGCGGCGACATCGTGCCAAATCATCGTACCGACCCCGAGGCTCTTGAGGTGGGTGTACAGGCGCAGCACGTGGTCTACAAAGAGTTTCTCGAGTCCGAGCGCAATACCATCGGGTCTTGCGGGGAAGCGGTCTCGAGCTGCAACTTCATCGTGCCCAATGTGCACGAATTCGGGCTTGAAGACTTCGACCGCTTCGGACAAAATCGGCAGAATAATCTGATACACCCGCTCATCGAGGGTATTGTAGGCGTAAGGGTCTTTGGATTCAGGGTCTTGTACAAGCTCGCGGTGCTGGTTGTTGTAAAAAAACCACTGTGCATGTCCTGGGGTCTCGATTAGGGGAATGGCTTTCATGCCGTGCGTGCGAATCAGTTCGGCGACACGACGCGCCTCGTCTTTGTTTGCACCGTTGGGGTGCCAGATGTTGCGACTCGAGTCCCAGCGCACATAGTTGCACATCACCAACAGATGCGAAAATTTGAGCTTGGCGAGCAGGGGCACCAAAATATCGTTCACACCTTGGCTTGCACCATCGAGGTAAATCATCGCGACGCGCTTTTGGATCTTGGGAAAATCCGCAACCTTGGCAAAGGCAAAGCCGCCTACACCGAGCAGTTGGCGCAATGTTTGCGCACCACGATACGCCCCAAGAGCATCGAAGCCAAGCAAGTTTGCACCTTTTGCATCTACCCAAAGCGCGTATCCTTCGGGGCGGTCTGGGGTTAAACCCAAAGTGTCGGCTTGGGCTTTTAAGTCGCTGTTCTCGAGTGTACCAATGCGGATTTTCGTCGCGGTGCCGCCGATTGGTAAGGCTGCAAAACCGCGCAGCTCGAGTTCGCGGTTGAGGTCTCTGGCTGCCCAAAACAGCTCTTGGGCGCTGCCGAGTGGCTCGAGGCTCAGCCCCGCAAGCGGCAATACGCCATTCTCGAGAAGTATTTTTTGCGGGGCTGGAAGCACCGACGGGTGCGGATTGGCAAGCACGGCATCTGCGACACGAGTGCTTGGTAGCACTACACCTTGCGCACGCGCCACAGCGGCGGAGAGTAACAGAGCAACAGCACAACACAACCATTTACACATAGCTGGCAGCATAGCAGGTCTGCGATGAGTTCTCGAGCACATGCTAGACTGCGTCCATGTATACAGGAGAGACCCGCGCCTTTATCGGCGGTGAATTTATCGCTACAGCAAACACCTTTGCCCTAACCAGCCCCTACTCAGGGCAAGTTGTAGCCCAAGTTGCCGACTGCGATGCAAGTCATGCCCAAAGCGCACTCGAGAAAAGCGTTGCCGCCTTTGCTTGGTGGAGCAAAACCACCGCCTATGAGCGTGCTGCGCTGCTCAAAAAATTCCATGCGCTCGTGCTGCGCGACGAACAAGAAATCGCTCGAGTGATTGCGCTCGAGATGGGCAAACCCGTGACCGAAGCCCTGGGTGAGGTGCGCTACGCGGCTGGTTTTATCGAGTGGTACGCCGAAGAAGCCAAGCGGGTCTACGGCGAAACTCTGTCCAGCCAATTTGCCCACAAGCGCCTTTTTGCCTTGCGCCAACCTGTGGGCGCTGTGTATGCGGTCACGCCGTGGAATTTTCCTGCCGCGATGGTCACGCGCAAACTTGCGCCTGCGCTCGCAGCAGGCTGTACCATGGTGCTTAAACCCGCCGAGCAATCGCCCCTGACGGCGCTTAAACTCGCGCAGCTCTGGCTCGAGGCAGGTGGTCACGGCGATGTTTTTCAGGTTTTACCCACCAACGCACCCGCCGAGGTCTCGAGCGTGTTCATGCGTTCCGAGCAAATCCGTAAAATCACCTTTACGGGCAGCACCGAAGTCGGCAAAATCCTCACTAAACAAGCGGCAGACACCCTCAAGCGCGTTTCGATGGAGCTTGGCGGGCACGCGCCGTATCTGATTTTTGAGGATGCCGACCTCGAGCAGGCGGTGCGCGACGTGGTCGCCTGCAAGTTTCGCAATGCCGGTCAGACCTGCGTGTGCACCAATCGGGTCTATGTGCAAAGCAGCGTGCTCGAGGCGTTTAGTGCTAAACTCGCGCAAGCCGTGGCTCGTTTAAACATTGGCGACCCACTCGAGCCAAGCACACAAATTGGACCTCTTGTAGATGCGGCTGGCTTAGAAAAAGTCAAGCGCCATGTCGAGGATGCGCTGCAAAAAGGCGCAACAGTGCTCACGGGAGGCGCGCCGCTCGAGGGTTTGATGTACCAACCGACCGTGCTGTCTGGTGTGCGACCCGATATGCTGATTTTGCAAGAAGAAACCTTTGGTCCCGTTGCGCCAATTATCGCTTTTGAAAGCGAAGCCGAGGCAATTGCCGCAGCCAACAACACACCTTTTGGTTTAGCGGCGTATATCTGGACGCGTGATATCGCTCGGGCAGTGCGTGTTACCGAAAGCCTCGAGTACGGGATTATCGGCTTAAACGATGCCGTGCCAAGCACGGTCCAAGCGCCATTTGGCGGCGTGAAGCAAAGCGGCTATGGGCGCGAAGGCGGGCATTGGGGCTTGGACGAGTATCTGTTTACCAAGTTTGTTTCGTTGGGGATTTAACAGGTTTCAACCACAAGTCTGTCGCAGTACAAGGAAAGCCTTCTGTTCGCTGCGATTAGGGCAATTTTTGCACCATGCGATTAGGGCAATGTTGTGCTGCTACCAATTTTAATGTTGGGCAAGCGAATCACGCGTACGGCTGCTTGGCTTGCGGTTTCGTTATCGTTGCCAAAAAGAACAAGTTGGGTTGGGTTTGTGGCACGACCGAGTTCAACCCCCCTGGTTTCGGCGGCTGTGGTCGTCTCGAGCAGCGCCCGTGAAACCCGTAGTGCGCTGTCTGTGCTCAGTAAAAACGAAACCTGAAATTTAAAGACTTTGGGCAGTGAATCAAAACGGCGCGGAATTCTAAAGGATACACTGACCAAACCTGTACCACCGGCTTCAATGCGACGGCTCGAGCCATTTTTGACCACAAAGCCGTAGTCGAGTACGTGCTCATCTGCCCCTAGTAGGGCAGCGGTTTGGGCTGCTGCCTCGAGACTGCTGCTTTCGCTCGGGCGATATGCCTGAAAATCGGCGGCGCTGCTGTCTGGCTCTGCAACGCTGATACCAAGCTGCATTCCGTGCAGTGGTACGATGCGCTGGGCAACGCTGGGGTCGGTAAACACCTCACCTTCGGGAAAAGCGAGCGACGGAAATGCGCGCACATCAAAAGCGGCGGTCGCGCCGAGGTTGCCTCTTCTTGCAATCGCGCGCAGGGAAATATTCTCGAGCGGCTCACTGTCAAGGTTCGTTACACGAAAAGTGGCAGTCAGGTAGCGAACCCCCCCCATCACGTAGTCAATATCGCTATAGGTCAGAGGCGTAAAGCGAACACGCCCGCTTGAGTCGGTTTCTGCGCTGCGCTTGTTGGTATCCCATGCCAAGTTAACCAGACCAAGAGCATTGCTCGAGAGTGCGGTACTGGCAACGGTGATACTTTTGCTGACAGTACCACCGTTATTGCTTGCAGTAAGGGTAAACGTTGTGCTTTGCTCAACAAAAACCTGAATACTGTCACCCGTGACAATTCCGATATTTGGAGTAATTGAAAGCGAGTCCGCGCCGAGCACATCCCATGTAAGGCTCACCGGACCGCGCTCGAGGGTGTCTGGGGTCGCACTAAAGTGAGCGATGACAGGTGGTGCATCCTGCACAAACACGCTGGTGGTTTTTTGTGCCCTACCAGAGATTCCTGTAGCAACCAAAGTAAAGCTTTTGCTGGTTGTGACTTGTACAGTGCGGCTGGTTTGTCCTGTGACATCTGTACCCTCCAAACTTAGATGTGTGGCGTATTCGCTCGTCCACTCGAGCAAGACTGTCCCACCGCCAAAGGGCAGCGTATTGGGCGTGGCGCGAAAGCTTGCAATAGTCGGTGGTGGTGTGGTTTCGACAGCCAAGGTCATACTTTGCCGCACCACCCCGCCTGCACCTCGAGCCTCCAAGGTAAAGATTGTTGTGGCACTTACATCCAGCTCGAGCGTATTTTTATCGCTGACGTTGACACCATTCAAAAAAATGGCGCTGGCGTGTTTTGTTGCCCATACAAACTTCACTTGACCGCCCCCATAAGGCAGCGCACTTGGAGTTGCAATAAATGTTTCGATAACTGGCAATGGTACAGGGCAAGCAACCAAAAGCCAAGGCAACAACAAAATAGCCAAAAACTTCTTCACCTGCCCCATTCTATACCAGAACAATAAAACTTGATTCTGTTATATTTTTTTTGTGCCCAATGGACTCGAGCTTAACGATTACGATTATGTACTACCACCAGAGCGCATTGCTCAAATAGGGGCAGAACCACGTGACGCTTCCAAACTGCTGATTGTACGACGTGGTGGCAAGGTATTTGAGCATAAAATTTTTCGAGAGATTACCGAATACCTGAATTCAGGTGATGTACTGGTGATCAATCAAACCGAAGTGATTCCAGCACGCCTGACTGCGCGCAAACCCACAGGCGCAACACTCGAGGTACTGCTATTGCGTGAGCTTGAACACTTTTCTTGGAGCGCCTACCTGAAACCCGCCAAACGTGTCGCATTGGGCGGGATTCTCGAGTTTGGAGGGGTACAAGCCACAGTGGAGCAGATTCTCAAGGATGGGGCGCGAGTGTTGCGCTTTTCTGAGGACATCAAGCCGCACCTTGCAAGTTTAGGTGCAATTCCTTTGCCACCCTATATTGAAGACAGCGCCAAGGCTCGAGCACGCTACCAAACCATCTATGCCAAGGATGCGGGCAGCATCGCCGCACCAACGGCGGGTTTGCACTTCACCGCTGAATTGCTCGAGCGGGTGCGCCAACTGGGGGTGCAGCTTTGCCCACTGACACTACACGTCGGGGCAGGTACATTTAAGCCTGTTCTGAATAGCATCGAAAATCACGTCATGCACGCAGAGCCGTTCTTTGTACCACCCGAGACAGCGCACGCCGTCAGCCGCGCCAAACTCGAGGGGCGGCGCATCGTTGCGGTTGGTACGACTTCGGTGCGCGCGCTCGAGACCGCCTGGGATGGTTCCGTACTCCGCGCAGGAGCACAGGAAAGCACATTGTTTATTCGCCCACCACAGACCTTACAAGTGGTAGATGCGATGATTACCAATTTTCATTTGCCACGCTCGACACTTTTAATGTTAGTAGCTTCTTTTGCGGGTTTCCAGACCATGCGCGCAGCGTACCAAACGGCGCTCGAGTCGGGGTACCGCTTTTATAGCCTCGGCGATGCGATGCTGATTTATTGAATAAATGCCTTGAGTGCATTGATTGGGCGCACTTTACCGATTCTGCCCAAGGTGCGTTGCTCGAATTGCACCTTTGTGGGAACACCAATCAGTTCACCTGCCGTGTTGATTGCGGTACCACCACTATTGCCGGGCGAAATATTGGCATCGGTTTTGACCCAACCGCGCTCTAAACCCAAATCGGCTTCAAAACCTGCAACATTGCCTCTGGTAAAGGTTTGGGTCAAGCCGCCCACACCAGGGAATCCAAGAATGGCAATCGCATCGCCTGAGCGCAACGTGTCTGAATCACCAAGCGGTAAAAACACCCACGTGCGGCTGCTCTGGATTTGCAAAAGGCTTCGCTGACTTTAAGTACGGTCGCAGGGAAACGGCTATTGGGTTCGCTTTCAGGGTCTTCTATGTTCAGCAAGACCTCGACCACATCGGCAACTGCACTTTCTTCAGCAACCACATGA
>JBKBVO010000093.1:0-9500 GCA_046289535.1 Deinococcales bacterium
CCCCAAACTGTTCATACGCTGGGCAAAAACCAAACCAAGCGCCAAAACCAATCCTGTGCCGATAGCAAATGCCCGGATTTTCATCGCACGATTGTACCCGAGTTTTGGCAACATTTGTGCGCATTCTCGTGGTTTACCTCGCTTTACCCAAGTATTATAAACGCGTGCAAGTGTTTCTAGAGATTTTGCAACACCCCACTGCGTTTTTTAGTCGTCTGAAGACCACACCGGTGCACTGGCAAGCCCCCGCATTATGGCTGTTTGTATTGTTTGTTTTAACCACCGCAGTGCCATTGATGGTTGGAGTCTTGCAGCCAAGAGACCTGCTGGCTTCACTGATTTTTAATGGGGTCAGTTTAGTGGTGTTACTTTTGGTAGCGTTGCTGCTTGCCCGAGGTACTCGAGTGCTCGAGGTCGTAGGCTACGGGCTATTGCCCTTTATCTTGGCAGTGGCACTCATGGGTGGTTTGTGGTTTTTGGGTGAAATTGGGCGCAATGTCGGTTCTGTGTTGACCTTTGCAGCACTGATTCTCAGCTTGCGGCGAATTTTTATCGGTTTGTCTGTTGTTGCAAACCCAAGTATTGCCTGGCGGACGATTATACTTGCTCCGTTGTTGACATTTTTATTTATGGCGGTGCCATTTGGCTTAGTAATACGCTGGATTGGGCTTGCCTGAACACTCATCATGCCTTGAGTTTTTCTTAACAGAGTTCAACACAATGCTTGATTTGCGCTAAAGTGTTTCTTGTGAAAAGGATCCTTGCTTTTGCCGCATTGGTGTTGAGCCTCTCGAGCTGTATTGTGGTTGTTCCAGAGAACAATCCGCCTGCACGTCCTGTTGTGGTGAATACCGCACCAACCCGACCGAGCGTAGCGAATATCATCCAAGATTTCCAACCGACCAGAGGCAATGGTGCTGTCTATCGTGTCGGTGAGTCTATTACCCTGCGCATGACGCTGGCTCGAGCCGGGTTCGTCACCTTGGTTTTTTATAACGACGGCGCACTGCCCGATTACGAAATTCGCAACATTGCTGTGCAAGCCGGTGTAAATCTGATGCCAAACAACAATACGCTTGTTGCCGCTGAACCTGTAGGTATTACTCGCGTACGAGCATTTTACACACCACAACCCAACAGCACTATTTCCTTTTTGAATGGACGCGGGGTTTCGTTCCTGGAGGACACCACCAACACTTGGCTCAATGCTTACCCACCTGAGTTGCGCGACGTTAAAGACGCATTTATCCGCGTAAGCCGCTAAAACCTTTATACTTGAACCATGCAAAGCCCAGACGCTTGGATGCAACTGCCTGCCAGTTTACTCGAGCGATTCACTGGGCTTTTGATTTCTCGACCACCGCTTCAGTTGCTGCTCGAGGAGACCTTGGCGGGATTACAGGCTTTAGGGCTTGAAGCGATGGTGCTCTATACCTTTGTGGGTGACGAACTTTTGCCACAAGCCCTTGCCAGCCAAGCTCCGCTTGTGGGCGTATCGCACCTCAGGCGCAGTGCTTGGTGGACAAAACTCGAGGCGGGTATTGTTCAGCAATCTGACCAAGCCATGTTGGGTTTCGAGGCTTTGGCGGGTCAAGCATTGCTGATTTTGCCGCTTTCTGGGGTGCATGGTGTGGTTGGTGGGGCATTGGTGGTGGCGCGTAGCAAAGCATTTGGGCAAGCCGAAAGCGATATTTTATTGTCGGTAGCACGGGTGATTGCGGTTTGTGCTCAGCGCCAAGAGCAACAAGACCTTAAACCAGAAACCATTGCCTTGTCTGGGTTGATGGGTTTACTCGAGCACATCGAGAGCGAGGCAACATTGCGCCAAAACGCACTCGAGATGCTGCGTCCGCATTTGGCAGGAGCAGCCCTGTGTTTTGCGCGCTGGGACTCGAGGCGTTTGGTGCTGCTCGAATTTGCAGGTAATGAATCTCTGTACCATTTATTGCAAAATGCCCAAAGCCCAGATGACCCCTTGTTGCTCGAGGCGGTGCTGTCAGGCAGTGCAGCCTTTTTACAAGAACTCCCACCCGATGGTGGGCGTTTTGGGCAGTCTGGTGTGACCAGTTTAGCGGTTTTGCCACTTTCTGATGGTATGGCATTGTTTGCTTTGCGCCGTGCGCGTGCAGGGCAGTGGTCGAGCAGCGAACAACGCTTGCTTTCGACGGCTGGACGTATGTTGGATACAGCTTTGGAACGTTTGCGAGTGACTCAAGCACTTTTTGATGCGCGGGTGCGTGCCGAATTGCTTGCAGGCTTGTCCGATGCACTGCAAAGTGCCCAAACCGCCGAAGAAGTTGCCCAAACCGCGATGCGCCTTTTGGCTCCGAGTGTCTATGCAAGTAACATCTTCACTTTGCGGGTTGTGGGTACACAGGTCTATGGCATGGGTGCTTGGGGTGATATTCCCGATTCTTACCAGCACTATTTTTTGCCTCAGGGCGTGCGACTCGAGGATACAGTGGTAACGCGCTTCGTGATTGAACAAAACCGTGCCCACTATGAAAATAGCCATCTGCGCCAGCGCACGGGTGAACGGATTGCACTTGGAGTCGAACCCGTGTGTAATTCTTCGGGCGAGGTTATCGCCTTAATTTCGGTGGGGCGCAGTGTGGAGCAGGGGATTTGGCGCGCCTCGGAGCGCGAACTTTTGGCTCGAGCCGCCGCGACCATTGGCTTAGCCCTTGAACGCGCCGAAGTGCGTGAAGAATTGTTGCGCGCCAAACAGCGCGCTGAGGTTTTATCGCGCCTTTCGGATGCACTTTTGGTAGCACAAACAGGCGAAGAGGTAGCGCAGTTTGCAATGCAATTACTTGCTCCAAGTCTGCAAGCCGAGAATATCATTACCCTCAAAATAGATACTCGAGCCGAGGGTGTATTTTTGTCTTCGATGGGTGTTTGGGGCGAATTACCCAATCCCTACAATGGCTATTTTCGTGCGCCAGGAGTGAATATCGAAACTACGCGCATCTCTAAACAGATTTATCAAACCGGTGAACCTTACTATCACACCGTGTATGTGGATCCGGATACACCGCAACTCGCCCAGCGCCAGGTCAGTGTGGGGCTTGAACCAATTGTGGATTCACGCGGGCGAGTCTTGGCGATTTTATCGGTGGGACGCTCGCCTGAAAAAGGTGTTTGGCTGTCAAGCGAAATGAAACTGATGGCTCAAGCGGCTGCAACCATTGGTCTTGCACTCGAGCGCGCCGAAAATCGCGAACTTTTGGAGCAGCGCGCCCGTGCACTCGAAGAAAAAACGCGCGCCCTCGAAACCAAGAGTGCCGAGATGGAAGCCTTTGTGTACAGCGTATCGCACGACCTCAAAAGCCCGATGGTCTCGATGGAAGGCATGAGTACACTGCTCGAAGAGAGCCTACAGGCAGGGCGCTTTAACGAACTCGAGTTTTTTGTCAGCCGCCTGCGCGCCAACGTGCAAACCATGACCGCTTTGGTGGGTGGCTTGCTCGAGTTATCGCGGATTGGGCGAGTGGATGAATCGATGTCCGAAGTAGACGTTGGTCAGGTGATACAGACTGTACTCAACGAACTCGAGGGGCGAATCAAAGAAAAAAGTATCGAGGTTTTGTGCCCTGCGGCTTTTCCTAGCTTGTGTTACTCTCCTGAGCGTTTGTATCAGATCTGGAGCAATCTGATTGGCAATGCTGTCAAGTTTGCGGCTACCAATCAACCCAAGCTCGAGCTTGGGTTTCAAAAAACTTCGCGTGCACTGGAGTTTTTTGTGCGTGATAACGGCGTGGGTATTGCTCCGCATTTGCGTGGTAGGGCGTTAGAGCTTTTTTCGCGCCTCGACCCTGCTGTTGAAGGCTCGGGTGTGGGTTTAGCGATGGTCAAACGCATTGTTGAACATAACGGCGGCACAGTTCAACTCGAAGATACCCCAGGTGGAGGTTTGACTGTACGCTTTAGTGTTCCGCTCGAACGCGTGTTGGAACTTCCAATAACAGGGTTAATTCGAGCAAATCCTGCACAATAAAATCGGGTTTAGGTTCGGTTTCATTGGGCGAAAATGCGCCGTGCAGCTGGAGTTCATGTTGCCATTCACGCTGTGCGGCGGCGCGAAACTCGGGGTGGTCGGGGCGCTCGAGTGGCGGGATTTGTGCTAGGTGTGTTGGCATGGTGCGCCAAACCCAAGCGCCACGCACACCGGCATTATTGGCACAAGCAATATCGTGGCTAAGCAAATCGCCAACGTGGATTAAGCCGTCTAGCGCTTCAGGGTCACCGCTTAACTCTGGCAAAGCCTGCAGAAACTCCTTTTGTGGTTTAACAAAACCTGTCGAATCGGGAGCAAGCGCAACCCCAAAGGGCAGTTCGTATTGCTCGAGTACATAATTTTGATATCTGGCAAAACCATTGGTGCCAAGAGCCAGCAAGTAGCCCCTCGCATCAAGTTTGGCGAGTGCGGCACGGGTATCGGGATAAATCAGCTTTTTGTCCCAGTAGCAGCTTTGTGCCAGCTCGAGTATTCGTGGTAAACGGGGTACACCATGCAAATCGCAAACTTGGTCGTGCAGATTATCCCAGTCAAAAGCACGAACAGGCTGGCTCGAGGCAAAGCGGCGGCGGTATTCGGCTTGGAAGGCTCGGTCGAGTTCAGGCGTTGTAAATTCCTCACGTAAGCGCTTAAACACAACCCGCCCAAAAGGCCAATCAAACAACGTACCATCGAGATCAAAAGAAATCCACACAGCCCTAAAACTAGCATGGTTTGGGGCTTGACGAATCAGAAAAATCTTGTACACTGGTGGCGTGCCAGCTCTGGCGCTCTAATTTTTTTCTCACCACCGCAGGCTCAGTGCTCTGCGGTCTTGTTGCGTCACCCATGATCGGCACTGACAAACAAGGTTTTTGGCTTATGCGGCATTCGTTTTTTGGAACAGCCAGACCTTCGTGTTCAGTCTGGCAGAGGGAGCAGGATGAAAGAAATCATCCGTTTCGGCAGCATCAAGGAAATTCTCGAGCTTCCACGTTTAGTGGAATTGCAAATTGGTTCTTTTAACCACTTTCTGCAAAAAGGTGTTTTGCCTAAAGAGCGCAAGGACTTTGGTTTGCAGGGTGCGTTCAAGGAGGTTTTTCCGATCGATGAATCGGAAAAGAAGCAGGGTGACGGTCTGGTCTTGGAGTTTCTCGAGTACGAGATTGGTGACCCACCCTATACCCCAGAAGATTGCCGCGATAAAGACCTGACCTACCAAGCCCCGATGTTTGTGAAGTTACAACTGATTCACCGCGATACGGGTCTGATTAAAGAAGAAGATAAGGTTTTTCTGGGTGACCTGCCACTGATGACCCAAGAGGGCAGTTTTATCGTTAACGGTGCAGATCGTGTGATTGTGAGCCAAATTCACCGCTCTCCTGGTGTGTACTTCACCAAGTCTTACCGTGGAACCAAGCCCATTTATGCCGGCTCGGTGATTCCGATGCCCAAGCGTGGACCCTGGATTGAACTCGAGTTCGCCACCAACGACGTGCTCGAGATGAAAATCAATAAACGCAAGTTCCCCGTAACAATGCTGTTGCGCGTTTTGGGCTACGACGACCAATCAATGCGAAAAATTTTTAAGGGTGCAGATGCAGTCTTGGAAGCCACCTTCAACGAAGATAAAACCGCAGGTATGAGCAGTGAAGAGGCATTGCTGCGCCTCTTTACCATTTTGCGCCCGGGCGACCCACCCAAGCGCGATAAAGCTATTTCTTATCTTTTTAGTTTGCTTGCCGACCCGCGCCGTTACGACCTTGGCGATGCGGGGCGCTTTAAGGTCAATACCAAATTGGGTATCAAAAACCCCGAAAAAACCCTGCTTCTATTTGAAGATGGGCAGTTCAAGGATGCGGGCTTAATCGCCACAATCCAATACCTTCTGAATCTCCAAAGCGGTCTCGAGGGCTTCTCCGAAGACGATATTGACCACCTTGGCAACCGCCGTGTGCGTACTGTGGGCGAGTTGTTGGGTGACCAATTCCGTGTTGGCTTAGGGCGTATGGCGCGTGGTGTGCGTGAGCGTATGCTCTTGGGTAATCCCGATGCTGCCACCCCCAGCAAACTGGTCAATAACCGCCCGATTGTCGCTGCTATGCGCGAGTTCTTTGGGCGTTCGCAGCTTTCGCAATTCAAAGACCAGATCAATCCGCTTTCGGAACTGCGCCACAAGCGCCGTATTTCGGCGCTCGGACCGGGCGGTCTGACGCGTGAACGCGCAGGCTTCGATGTGCGTGACGTGCATCGTACCCATTATGGTCGTATCTGCCCAATCGAGACCCCAGAAGGTGCAAACATCGGTCTGATCTCGAGCTTGGCGAGTATTGCCAAGGTCAACCCCTTGGGCTTTATCGAAGCCCCATACCGTAAGGTGAAAGAGGGTAAGGTTACAGACGAAATCGAGTACATGGATGCGCACACCGAAGACAAATACACCATCGCACAGGCAAATACCGAATTAAAAAATGGCGCTCTTGTTGGGCAGGTTGTGGCAAGGCGCAAGGGTGACCCCGTAATCGTGACTGGTGAAGAGTGCGATTATATGGATGTAACTCCCAAGCAAATCGTTTCGATTTCCACCAGCCTGATTCCTTTCCTCGAGCACGACGACGCAAACCGTGCCTTGATGGGTTCTAACATGCAGTGTCAGGCTGTGCCGTTGGTGCGAGCTGAGCCGCCAATGGTCGGTACAGGAATCGAAGAACGAATTGTTTTGGATTCTGGTACCAGTTTGGTCTGCGATGTGGACGGTGAAGTGATTGAGGTGGATGGCAACAAGATTGTTGTCAAGCACGGCAAAAACAATATTAAAGAATACAAATTGATCCGCTTCCAGCGCTCGAACTCGGGTACTAATCATGATCAGCGCCCTACTGTTGCTGTGGGTGATAAGGTCAAAAGTGGGCAGGTGATCGCTGATGGTCCTGCCGCACAAGATGGGCGTTTATCGCTTGGGCAGAATATCACTGTGGCAATCATGCCTTTTGATGGCTATAACTATGAAGACGCAATTGTGCTTTCTGAAGGTCTGATTCGCAAGGATTTCTACACTTCGGTGCATATCGAAAAGCACGAAAAAGAAGCCCGTGACACCAAGCTCGGACCAGAAAAGATCACTCGAGATATTCCAGGTCTGTCCGAAGCCGCACTGCGCGACCTTGACGATGATGGCATTGTGCGTGTTGGTGCAGAGGTCAAGCAGGGCGATATCTTGGTGGGACACACCAGCTTTAAGGGCGAAACCGAACCAACCCCAGAAGAGCGTTTGCTGCGCAGCATCTTTGGCGAAAAAGCTCGTGAAGTTAAAGATACTTCAGCTCGAGTTCCATCGGGTGAGGGCGGTATTGTGATTCGTACTGTGCGTTTTAAGCGCGGCGACGAGGGCATTGATTTAAAGCCCGGTGTGCGCGAGATGGTGCGAATTTACGTGGCACAGCGCCGCAAGCTCCAAGTCGGGGATAAGCTCGCTAATCGCCACGGAAACAAAGGTGTTGTGGCGCGTATTCTTCCGCCAGAAGATATGCCTTACCTGCCTGATGGAACTCCAGTAGATTTGGTCTTTAATCCGCTTGGTGTGCCGAGCCGCTTAAACTTGGGTCAGATTCTCGAGACCCACCTTGGTGAGGTGGCTCGTCGTTTGAATGTCAATTTTGTGACCCCTGTTTTTGATAGCGCCACCGAAAATGAAATCAAAGATAAATTGGTCGAGACCGCAAAAGCTGCCTTTGAAGAACATCAGAAAAACGGGTACTCCAGCGATAAGCGTGAAGTTGAAGTGATCGAGCGTGCTCAACGCCTTGGCGTAGTGATGCCAAGCGACTCGCTCGAGCAAGCGCGTGAACGCCTATGGCGCACCGGTAAGACCCCGCTTTTTGATGGGCGTACAGGCGAACCTATCGAAGGGCCAGTAGTTGTGGGTACAATGTATATCCTGAAGCTGTACCACATGGTCGAAGATAAGATGCATGCCCGTAGCACCGGACCTTACAGCTTGATTACCCAGCAGCCCCTTGGTGGTAAGGCTCAATTTGGTGGTCAGCGCTTTGGTGAAATGGAGGTTTGGGCACTCGAGGCTTATGGTGCATCCCATACCTTGCAAGAGATTCTGACAGTCAAGTCCGATGACATCGAAGGACGCGATGATGCCTATCAAGCCATTGTCAAGGGCGAAGAAGTTCAAGATGCCAGCATCCCCGAATCCTTTAAGGTCTTGGTCAAGGAGTTGCATAGCCTTGGCTTGGATGTGCAGGTGCTTGACCAAAACGACAAGACGGTAGATATTTTTGAAGGGATGATGCCGAGAAGGTAGCTACGCGCTTCTAGCCCGTCTCGAGCCAAGAATATGGGCTGGAAGTCCAAAACGAGCAAGTTCTTACAACACAAAAAAGCTAGTAGCCAGAAGCTAGCCGCTAGGAGCTTAAATGCGCGACTTTAACAAAGTAAAAATACAACTCGCCAGCCCCGAGAAAATCCGTTCTTGGAGTTACGGTGAGGTCGAGAAACCCGAGACGATCAACTACCGCACGCTCAAACCAGAGCGCGATGGCTTGTTTGACGAACGTATTTTCGGACCAGAAAAAGACTACGAGTGTGCTTGTGGTAAGTATAAGCGCCAGCGCTATGAGGGTAAGGTTTGTGAACGCTGCGGTGTGGAAGTCACCAAGCGTATCGTGCGCCGCTACCGCATGGGGCACATCGAGCTTGCCACCCCCGCAGCACATATTTGGTATGTCAAAGACATTCCCAGCAAAATCGGTACGCTGCTCGATTTAAGTGCAAGTCAACTCGAGCAAGTGCTGTATTTTGGTAAGTTTATTGTCACCGACCCACAGGGCGCGATTAAAGATGGTCGCCCGCTCAAGAAGGGCGAGCTGCTCTCGGATGAAGAATATCGCGAGCTTCGCTTGGGCAAGCAAGAAACTTATTCTTTGCCAGTCGGAACCCATGCCGAAGTGCGCGATGGCGAATATGTCACACGCGGACAAAAACTCGGTGGCAATGTTGTCTCGAAGATAGATGGCGTGGCACAGTATCGCTTTCCACGCAAAGCCACACTTGCCTATCATCAGAGCAGCGAAGCCAGCTTTACCTTGCCTAAAGGGGTCACCCTTGACCTCGAGAACTACCGTGCAGGCGAAGAAATCTGCGATGGCTTAGAAGAGCACAGCATCCTTGCCAGCCGCGATGGTGTAGTTTCGGTACAAGAACTTGGCGAGGGTTATGGACGCGGTGGCGTGATTATCGAAGTCAGAGATGTAGATGACGAGAAATTGCTCGAGAGCGTCTTTGTGCCGATGGGCTTCGAGGTCTTGGTCGGTGCTGGCGAACGAGTCGAGTCCGATACTGAACTCGCTCGAGCCAATGGTGATTTGGTGCGTATGCCACGTGGTGCAAGCGCTGAAGGCGTAAGCAGCAAAAAACAGGGCAGCAATATCAGAGTCACCCTGACCCTGAAATGGGAACGCGAGAAAACGGTAGAAATTAGCCCAACCATGCA
>JBKBVO010000094.1:0-9364 GCA_046289535.1 Deinococcales bacterium
GTACGGTGCACCAAAGCTCGAGCAACACAGGGTTTGGTGGGTTTTCTCGAGACAAATGAACTGGGAGAAAAATGAATATCGTTAAAGTTTTTAGTGCGCTGCTAGCCGGCTTGGCAATGGCTTCCTGTGCACAACAGGTAGTGCAGCAGCCAGTGCGACCTGCGCCCGTGCTTCGGGTGCTCGAGTTGCCACTTGGCGATGCGGCGCTGCAAGCGCAAGTGAGTACAGTGCAGCCAGACAGTGTCTTGGCTTTTGATGCTTTTGCCACTACGCCCGCGGCGGTGGTCAGTTCGGATGCGAATTTTCGCTATATCTTGCGCACTTTCCAGTTCGCCAACACCACCAACGTACCGCTTACAAACGTCAGTCTGTACGCTTACAACCAAGCCGCAAGCAACAAGGGCGGTACGGCAATCAAAAACCTGACCAACTTTGTGGGCGGGGCTTCTGCCGATGTTATCAATGCCCAAAGTCTGCTGCCTACACACGGCATGCAAGGCAACGGTACGGTGAGCATTGTGCCTGGTCTCGAGGATTTTCAGGTCTATTCCGATGCGAGCGCGGTGCAGAGCGCCGCCCGGACTGCGGGTGTTATCGCGGCGAGCGACACTGTGCTCGAGTACGGTTTTGTGGCGCGCAGCCTCGCTCTGGGGGGTGGGCGCACGATTGGCGCTGCCAACTGCAACACCGCCGCCGATGCGAACTGCAACCGTGGGCAAGTGACGGTGGCGTATAAAATCCCGCTTGCTTTGGCAACCAATACCTACGGCTTTAGTGCAACCTTTGTGGTTGCTACTGAGAGCATCACTCGGGTGACGCGTAGCCCCGAGGAAAGTACCGCCAGCGCTGTCGCCCGAGCCGCAGCACCAGTCAACGCCAGTCAAATTGTGCTCGTTGGCAACGATTCAGACAGCGCGAGCGGCGCTGTGCGCCTGCCCAACGCCAAAATCAGCACCCAGCCGCGCTTCTTGGTGCGCAATACCAACAGCGCTTGTAGCTCGAGTCTGGGCAACTATAGGAGCATCCCCGAAATCCAGGGCAGCGGTTTACAAAGTCCACTTTCGGGTGCCACAGGCATCACGACCGAGGGGCTTGTGGTCGGCGACTTCCAGGGTGCAGCCCCGAACCTGCGCGGGTACTTTATTCAAAGCCGCTATGATGCCGACCCGACGACCTCGGAAGGGTTGTTCGTATTTGACAACAGCAACGCGGTCAGCGTAGGCGATTATGTACGGCTCACGGGCAACGTAACCGAGTTCGCGCGCACCTCACCATCTTCCCCGCCCGATCCAGTAGATATCAGCGAGACACAGCTGACGAACATCAGTGCGCTCGAGCTTTGCCAGACAGCGCAGCCCGTCACCTCTGTGGTTGTCAATTTCCCACTGCCAAACGGGCAGCAAGACCTCGAGCAGTACGAGGGGATGCTCGTGACCATCCCGCAGACCATGACCGTAACAGAAACCTTTCAACTCGGGCGCTTTGGGCAGGTTCAGGTCGCCTCGGGCGGTGATGGTGAGCTGGGCGGTACAGATAATCGCTTGGATCAGTTTACCCAGGGTAATCTGCCGAGCGCGGTGGGATATGCGGCGCACCTGGCAAGGTTGGCAAAGCGCCGCCTTATTGTGGATGATGGTCAAATTGTGACAGGCACTGCTGCGGGGAGTGCGGGACAGAATCCCGACCCGATTCAGTTTGGGCGCAATGGTAACCCACTTTCTGCCGTAAACACCCTACGCGGTGGCGATACGGTCAGCAATCTTACGGGGGTTTTGCACCAGCGCCTCAACGGTCCAATCTTTGGTGGTGTTGCGGCAGACCGCTCGAGCAACGCGTACCGAATTCAGGTCACACAAACAGCGAACTTTCAGGCTAACAACGCTCGCCCCGCCCTGCCGCTTTCTGCCCCGCTTGGTTTGCGGGTGGCAAGTTTCAACGTGCTCAACTACTTCAGCACTCTCGGTGGCGGCACCACAATGTTCAATACCCCAAGTTATACCTGCTCGAGCGCTGCTGGCTTTAGCACGAGCAGTTTTGAAGTGCGTGGAGCAGAAAACAGCAGCGAATTCACGCGTCAAAAAGACAAGGTTGTGGCAGCAATCCGCGCGCTCAACGCCGATGTGATCGGACTGAACGAAGTGCAAAACAACGGTGATGCCGATGCAACCAGCGCCATTGACAATCTGGTGGATGCGCTCAATGCCGCAGAGGGCAGTGCGCTATGGGATTACATCCGCGACCCCAAAACAGCCGCCGATGGCAACCCGGGTTGCGATGCAATCAAGGTCGCATTCATCTACAAGGTGGCTCGAGTGGCACCCGTGGGCAATGCCAAGGCGCTGAACAGCGGCGCTTTTGGTCCCTTTACCCTGGCTTCCGGTGTCAAGCAACGCCAGCGCCCGCCCTTGGCGCAGACCGTTCAAGCCCTTGCAGGGGGGGAGCAGCTGACTGTGGTGATTAATCACTTCAAGTCCAAAGGCTCGAGTTGCGCGGATAACGTGTCTCCGGTCGCCTCTGACCCCGACCTTGGGGACGGTCAGGGGAACTGCAACCTCACGCGCAAGCAAGCAGCGCTTGACCTGAAGGCGTGGCTTGCGACCAATCCGACCGGTAGCGCCGACCCCGACTATTTGCTGCTGGGCGATTTGAATGCCTACGCCCAAGAAGATCCGCTCACGAGCCTTGCCCCGACTTTCACTCCACTGCTCGCGTCAAATACGTACTCCTATGTATTCGATGGCTTGTGGGGCAGTTTGGATCACGCTCTTGCGAACAGCACGCTCGCTGCCCAGGTTGTGAGTGCGCAAAAAGTGCACATCAATGCCGATGAGCCAAATGTCTTGGACTACAACACCAACTTCAAAAGCACGGCGCAGCAGACAAGCCTCTATGCCGCCGATGCCTTCCGCTCGAGCGACCACGACCCAATCATTGTGGATTTCAACCTCGGCAACAGCGGTAGCGGCTTTACCCTCAGTGCTGGGGCGCTGAGCAGCTCGAGCTTTGTTGCGGGTACGGCAGGCTCGAGCAGCAGTGTGGTCAGCGTTAATCGCATCAATTTTACCGACCCCGTGACGCTCTCGCTCGAGGTCTTGCCGGCAACCGCAGGTATCAGTGCGATATTCAGCAACAACCCCAACTCGAGCGGTACGAGCACGATGAGCCTGAGCGTGGCAAACACTGTACCCGCTGGCAACTATACGCTCACGGTCAAGGGCACGAGTGGTGCGAGCGCGGTCTCGAGCAATGCACTTGGTATTTCGGTCACAGCACCGTGCACGGGTCTGAGCGTCACGCCGAGCAGTGCAAGCATCGCTGTGGGCGGTACACAGCAGCTTACGGCGAGCTTTACGCCATCGGGTTGTAGTCCGCAGCCAAGCCTGACTTGGAGCAGTGCAAATACCGGTGTCGCAAGTGTCAGCTCAAGCGGCTTGGTGAGTGGTATTGCCGCGGGCGGTCCGGTGAGTATCAGTGCGAGCGCAGGTAGCCTGAGTGGCTCGAGCAGTATCAGCGTGACGGCGGGCACGCCAGTTGTGCCTGCCATCGTCATCAATGAGCTTCGGCGCGATGGCGACCTCACTAACACCGAATACATAGAGTTGCTTTTGACCCAAGATTTGTCTGCAGCGCAACTGGAGTCTTACTTTTTCGGCGACTCGACCTCGTCAACCGTCGCCAAATTCTCGGTCTACAACCTGAGCGGGTTGTCGAGTATCGCCTCGACCTTCAAGAAGGGGACGCTCATCGTCATTGGCGGGTCGGCTGTAGCCGCCGACACAAGTTACAACCCTGCCGCTAACGATTGGAATTTGCAATTCCAAAGCTCCTCGAGTTACGTGACCAAGACTGGGTCTGGTAGCTTTGATTTAGCCGGTAGCGATGTGCTTTGGGTTGATTCAAGCTCGAGCGGACTGTCCTCGCTCGATTCTATCGGGTGGGCTTCCTCTGGTGGGGCTTTTTACGCTGTAGCAAAAGTGAAGATTCCCGCGCCAAGCAACGCCTCGAGTGTTGCCTTTACCGGAGATAATACAACCCTTCACCAAGCGAGCGCTTACAGCGCCCAGCCTGAAAGCAAAGGGCAGCCAAACGGTGCTGCAAACACAACCTACATTGATACTTTGCGCCAGTAATACCAAGTTGAAAAAGTTTGTAAAACCTTGCGACCATCAAAACCAGAAGACGGTTTAATTTGTTCCCACCCAGGCTTACTCGGGTGGGTTTTTATTGTTCTAGTGCTTGTAGCAGTTTGGGTATAAGTGCCTTGGTACGCGTGTAGCCACCTTCGAATAGCGCGTTGGTCTGTCCGAACTCGAACACCCCGCCGGGGAGGTCGGTCAGGGACAAAACCATGTCGGCTTGCCGCAGACTCTGGTGACGCAGTGCATTGCGCGACAGATGTGCTGCGCGCAAAATGACCTCGAGTGCGGTTTTGGGTTGTACTGGTGGGCTAGATTCATCGCCGACATCTACAGCAAGCACAAAAGTACCAGATATAAGTTCCCTTGCTACCGAAACAGGTACGTTCTCGAGCACATTGCCGTCTACCAAACTGCGATTGCCAATCTGCACCGGTGGGAACACCCCCGGAATCGCGCTCGAAGCGAGCGCTGCCTCGAGTATTGAGCCTTCACGCAACACACAGCGCTCTCCGCTGAGGATATCGACCGCCAAAAAACCCAGCGGGATTGGTGCGTCCTCAAAGCGTGCGCCGCCAACCAGCGCAATCAGACTCGAGCGCAGTGCTTCGATACTCACCAACCCCGCTCCAAAGACCCCACCGCGAATGACTTTTTCCCAACTTGCTACAACTTTAAGCGGCGATAGGGCTTTGGGTGGGTGAAACAAATACTCGAGTTCGGCATAGCCTTTTCTGCCGATTTGCTCGAGTTTTTGGTGGGTTTGGTGGCGTAATTCAGGGGACTCGCGCACAAAGAGCATCGCGGCAATCGCACCGCTCGAGGTGCCGGCAATTGCAGTTATTGGGATGTTGGCTTGCTCGAGTGCCAACAAAACTCCAAGGTGTGCTGCGCCGCGCACACCGCCCCCCGAAAGCGCTAAGGCGAGTGGTTTCATGCTTCACGCTAACACCTTTTATTTGGTTGTGTGTAAAATACTTCCTAATGAAGTGGCTGATTCGGGTTTTCGTTTTGCTCGTGGCATTTTTGAGTCCGCTGGTTACGGCGCAATTGATCAATGCAGCACGGGTTGCGGAACGTAACTTTGCCGACTGTCGGAAGTTTTTTTTGCGTCTTGGCGACCCAATCACCGCCGAAAGCCAGTGCCGTAGTGCAGTGCAATTTGCGCCAGAAGTTGCAGAGTACCACCGCCTTTTTGCGCGGGTGCTGCTCGAGCTTAACAAGTTCGGCGAAGCCAGTCAAAGCCTTGCCAATGCGCGGCAGCGCCAGCCGACTTTTGAAGACGATGTGATTGAAGCCGAGATTGCTTTTAGGCAAAACCAATTTGACTCCGCTATTGCAGCTGCCAGTCGGGTCAGCGCGGCGCGTCCCGATATCTTGCTACGCGCCTATAAAGTGTTGGGGCTTTCACAGCAAAAGACTTTTAAGTTCGATGAGGCTCTCGAGACCTTCAAAAAAGCAGTACAACTTGTGCCTAACGATGTCTTGTCGCGCCGAGCGCTAGCGGATTTATACCTCAAAAACGCTCCGCAAAAAGCACTTGCAGTTTTGGCGGAAGCCCCTCAAAAACCCTTGCCACTGCTTGCAGATTTGGGTAGAACCCAGTGGATTACAGGCAATCTTAGCGCCGCAATTCAAACGCTCGAGGGTGTTGTGGCAAAACCACAGGCGTTTACTGCTTCGGAGCGTTTAACCTATCGAAAAGCCTTGGGTGCCTTGGCGTATAGTTATTTTGGGCAAGGGCGCTTTGCCGACGGGCAGCGCGTGATGAGCCAGATGGATAGCGGCGGCAATTGGTTTGGTTTGTTTATTTCTAAGACCCTGCCTTGGCTTTTGGGTTTGGTGCTGCTCTTGGCGTTGCACTTAGTGGGTGAGGCGCGTATCGAGCCACTTTCAACCATCGAAATCCAAGACGGTCCGCGCGCATGGTCGGTTGGAACAGTCTACGCTTGGTTGTTTATTGCTCTATTGCTTGGTGGTGTCGCCGCGCTTTTTGTGGGCAATTTGGTGTATGGAAATTTCTTTGCCTTTCTGACTCCGTTTCAGTGGGGTGTGGCGATAGATACCTTTTTGATTGTGGTATCGCTGGTGTTGTTGCTTTTGTGTTTGCAGACTGCCTCGAGCAATGGTTGGAAACTGAGTGAAATCTATTTTGCAAAGGCTAGCCCCGAGCCTATTGCTGAAGGTATCGCCTTGGGCTTACTGATGGTTGGACTCACGATTGGCTATCAATTTGCCTCGAGACAGCTCGGATTTACGGCGTTTTTCGCCGACTTTTTGAATTTTCGCCCTTCTCTGCTGATTTTGGTCCTGGTTTTGCCTTTTGCCGAAGTGTTTTTCTGTGCTTTTGCGCTTTATCCGTTTGAAAAACGCTATGGTGCATTGATTGGTGCTTGTCTTGCAGCGACGCTTTTTGCGCTAACTTTGATTAGCCCAATGATTTTGCTTTTACTTTTGGGCGCAGGACTTGTGTTGGTGGCTTCTCGAGCAAAAAGTGTTACTCCTGCGATTGTCGCACAGTTTGTCTTTTTGGGTGGGTTATTGGTTTGTTGTATACTTTTTCCAACAATTCGTAATTGGTTTTGATTCCAAGTTTGTAGAGTTGCGTGAAGTTTTGAAAGGGTTCAAAAAATCATTGTTGGTATGTTGTGTGCGTGCGTGACTTTTTTGTATCAAGACGAAAAATAATTCATCAACGTCCATCGTGATACTGCCTTCTGTGTTGTTTAATTTATGACTGCATTAAGTACAATATGGCAAGAGTTTGGTGCCGAGGCACTCCTGCATCAGCATGGGTATCCGGAGTTGGTCAAGCGGCTTGACTATTTGAATGCGGGTGCTCGCGAGCGCATCGAAAAAGCGTACCGTTTTGCTGCATTTGCCCATGAAGGACAGTTTCGTAAAAGTGGTGAAGCCTATATTACCCACCCTGTAGCGGTGGCAAGCATTTTAGCCGATTTGAAAATGGATGCCAGTTCGGTGCAGGCGGGCTTGCTGCACGATACAGTCGAAGATACTGCTGTATCTTTGACCGATGTTGAACTTGAATTTGGTCCAACTGTGCGGTGTATCGTAGAGGGCGAAACTAAGGTTTCCAAGCTCTCCAAACAAGCTGGACACGCGCTCGAGGATGAACAAGCCGAGAACATGCGCCAGCTCTTGGTGCAGATGACCAAAGATATCCGAATTATCATTGTGAAGCTCGCTGACAGGTTGCACAATATGCGTACGCTCTCGAGCATGAAACCCGAAAAACAGGTGCGCATTGCCAAAGAGACCTTGGAAATTTACGCACCGCTCGCGCACCGACTTGGGATTGGCAGCCTAAAGTGGGAGCTCGAGGATTTGAGTTTTCTGTATTTGCAACCTCAAGAGTACGCCCAACTTGCCGCCGAAATTCGTCAGGCGCAATCTGAGCGCGATAACGTGGTGCAACGGGCTATCCATGATTTGCGCGAGGTGCTGCAGATGGACCGCGAGCTTAACCGCTTGGTGATGCGTTTTGAAATTACTGGGCGAAGCAAGCACCTGTACAGCATTTGGGGCAAGATGCAGCGCGATAGCAAGAGCCTGGAGCAGATTTTTGATTTGCTGGCGATTCGCGTGATTCTCGAGCCACGCGGCATTGTCGAAGCGGAATTAAGTGCTGAAACCAGCCGCGAAGTTCTCGAGATACAGCGTGAAAAACGCGTTTGCTATCACACCTTAGGTGTGGTGCACAGTTTGTATGCCCCCATTCCGGGGCGTTTCAAGGATTACATTGCCACACCCAAACCAAATGGGTATCAGAGTTTGCACAGCACGGTGATTTCGCTGGAAGGGCAACCAATCGAGGTGCAGATTCGCACAACGCGGATGCACCAAGTTGCTGAATACGGTGTAGCCGCGCACTGGCTCTACAAGCAAGGTATAGAGGATGGCACCGGTTTTGAGAACAAGAGTGTGGGGCTAGAAAAGCTGCGAAAAAACATGAATTGGCTCGAGAACCTCGAAGCCCTATCGAGCGAAATTCAAGACGCGGGCGATTTTGTTGATGCTGTGCAGCAAGACCTGCTTTCGAAACGCGTTTTTGTCTTTACGCCCAAGGGTAAAAGTATATCGCTGCCGCGCGGCGCAACGCCCATAGATATGGCGTACCACATCCATACTGATATTGGGCACCATGCAGTGGGCGCAAAGGTCAACGGCAGTATTGTGCCACTTTCGTATAAACTCGATAACGGCGAACGCGTCGAGATTATCGTGGATCGCAACTCGCCCGGTCCAAGCCACGACTGGATGAATTTTGTCGTGACGCGCAGCACCAAAAGTAGGATTAGGCAGTTTTTTCGCACACGCGAACGCGGTGAAGCTTTATCTCGCGGTCATGATTTGCTCGATCGTTATCTCAAAAAGCGTGGTTTGCCAGCACGTAAGCTGATGCGAACCAAAAACCTTGAATACATCAGTAAAAAACTTGTCTCGAGTCCAAACCCTGACGATCTCTACATGGCACTGCATACGGGGCGCTATACGCCGCGGCAGGTGGCTCGAGCACTTGTGCCTGACCTCGAGCCAGCCCAACCCCTGTCGCAAGCTGCACCACCACCACCACCAAGTCCAGAAGGGGTATTTTTGGATGGCGATACGGGTTATCCGATTAGATTCGCGCAGTGCTGTAAGCCCAACAAAGGCGATCCTATTTGGGGATTTATTACTCGAGGACGTGGTGTGACCATTCACACCTTTACTTGCAGCAATGCCAGACGTTTGCGCGAGGATGTAGGACGGGTGATCAACGCAGCTTGGGATGCTCAGAGTATCCAGCAAGGTGGCATTGTGGATTTTGATGTGCTTGCTACGGATCGTGTAGGGTTGTTAAAAGACCTGCTTGATGTTTTAGAGAAACTGCAAAAATCGGCACTGAAAGTCGAAGCTAATGTCTCAAATGGTATAGCGCGTATTGGTTTGCGCATCGAAGAGAGTTATAAAGGCGAGTTTGAGCTTACTAAAGCTATGCTCCTCGAGGTGCGCGGCGTGCGTGAAGTGGTGCGAATTTAGTAATGCTCGAGTAAGCGCTCAAACTCCAAAATTCCACTCTGGATTTCGAGCCTTTGCTGGCGGTATAGCTGTACGGCAAGATCGGCTGTTTGTGCGGTGTCCAAGCCAAGATATGTGCCAATCTCGAGCAAATTGCGTCTGCCGTTGGCGAGTAACAAGCATTGTTGCTGTACATAGGCGAGCTGTTT
>JBKBVO010000266.1:0-2088 GCA_046289535.1 Deinococcales bacterium
ATACAATCAACACACCACAAAAATCAAGCGATTCTCGAGTGACAATTTATTTTTGTTCAACAACCAAAACGCCCCTCCCAGCCCAAGACGATGTCGGGCAGCGTCGGCGTAATATCTTCGCCAAAAGTCCACGCCCCAGCACTGGTCTGCCAGACCACGCGCAGCGCCAGCGTCGTACTTGCAAACTGTCCCCCAACGCGCACGGGGCTGGTGTTCAGGTGTAACTCGAGCCGCACAGGAATATAAAACGGCTGTACCCACGCTTGGGCTTGCACACTTGGCAGCGCCCCAAATGGCTCGAACAATTCCACCCGCCCAAGCGGTACCAGCAGCGCGAACAGACCGCCATAACGCGCCTGCTCAAGACCAGCCGAGAATTGCACCCGCCAGCCTCCAGCTCCCAAAAAGCGGTTCGAGTCGCCTAGTGGTATACCAAGCGTTACGCGTACCCAAAATGGCTCGAGCGGGTACGCCCACGCTAAGCTCAAATCTCCAACCCCAAAGCGCGTTCCCGAAACAGTTCGTGCACTACCCCCTGTCAGGTTGTAGCGAATCTCCGAAAGCGGTGGCTCGGGGCTTACACCAACGCCTAACAGTCTATGGAAAGCATTTAAGGGTGGGTCGAGGATGCCCCCCCAAGCCAAACTAAGGGGCAACGAAGCGCTCCATTCACCAATTTGGGTTCGCTGTGCGATACCGAGCCGCAAAGTCCAAACCTCGAGGTCGGTGTTGATGCTGCCCCATGTGCCTTCATCAAAACTTAAATAATTGGCGATGCGAAAACTGGCATCCACGACACAGCCAGAGCTTGGTTGGTAGCCAAGTGGCAAAAAATACGCATCCCACGGTGCCGCCCATGTCTGGCGCTGGGCAAGGCTGCTCGAGCCACATAAAAACAGCAGTGCCAGCGCAAAAATCCTTACCATACAATGCCATAACGTTTGAGCACCGCTCGCTCGAGACTGCGCGCAATCTGGGTGTGTAGCTTGGCATCATCCGACATTGGGCGCACCAAAATGCTGTACAAGCCTGCGCTGTTTGCACCTAACACATCGGTAAATACTTGGTCGCCAAGCATGGCGATTACACGCGGCTCGAGTTGCAGTTCGGCAATTGCAGTCTTGAAAACGGGGGCAAAGGGTTTGCCTGCGGTACCACCAGTGCCAACGGCTTTAATGCCGAGTTCTCGAGCATGGAAAGCAATTCTGTCGGGCAAGGCATTGGAAACAATCCGCAGCGTCACGCCAGCTTGCAGTAGTGGGCGTATCCAGACCCGTACGCGCTCGAGGTCGGCTTGGGTACTGCCCAACCTGCCGTGCGGTACAAGGGTGTTGTCTATGTCCAATAGCAGTGCCTTTATGCCGCGCTCGAGCAAAAACTGTGGTGTGACCACAAACACCGAATCAATCACTTCTCTAGGTCTCAATGCGGACGGCACAAAAGGTAGTTTACAATGGTTCTATGGCAATCCCAACTGTGCGTGTCCCCGATGCTGTTTTTGATGCAGTGCTCGAGTCTTTTGTGTTTGTGAATGAGCAACTGATGCCCAAATCCGAGTTGTCTCGAGCACCTAGAGAAGAAGAAATCGTAGACCGCTACGCCTTTACGGCTTTTGTCGAAGCCCTGCGAAGTGAGGAGTTTTTTGAAGATCCCTTTGAGACCGTGCTTGACTTGGAGCTTACTCAAGAATTCGAGTCCGAGGATGCCGCATGGGAGGCGATTAAGGAGTTCTATTCCGAGCGTGCCTGTACGCTTTTGGTCGTCGGGACTTGCGAAGAATTCATCGTCGGAGATGAACTGCTACAGACTCTGGGACTCACTTGAACTAGCGGGCAGTGGACTGTTGTGTGTATTTCCTGTGTTCAATCAGCGAGTATATGATGCTCCAGAGGATAAGAACCACGACTACCAAGTAAAAAATCCCAATCAGCACCTGTATGATTATATCGCCGCCCGAGAGATTTTCAGTTTTGCCGTCAAGTAGCTCTTTGCTCGCAAAAGCAAGCAGTACGGCAGGCACAGAAAAAATAGCATTGTCTATGGCGTGTGCGAGCATCGCGTACAGCAGACCGTATTTTTTTCTGATAA
>JBKBVO010000267.1:0-2060 GCA_046289535.1 Deinococcales bacterium
TGTTGCGGCTGCGCCAAAACCTGCCCCCAAGCCTGTTGCGGCTGCGCCAAAACCTGCCCCCAAGCCTGTTGCGGCTGCGCCAAAACCCGCCCCCAAGCCTGTTGCGGCTGCGCCAAAACCTGCCCCCAAGCCCAGCAACGCTTCTCGAGTCGCCTCGAGCCGTAGCTTACTGACCATTGTTGCTAAAAGCACGGCTTATAATTCGCACGTTTCGCAAACCGATAGCACCCCATTTGTTACCGCTACAGGTGCACGTACCCGTTTTGGTGTGGTTGCCCTCTCTAGAGACCTGCTGCGCCGCATTCCTTACGGGAGCATTGTGCGTATCGAAGACATGGGGAATTGGGCGAATGGACGTGGACGCGGCAAGTACAGTCGTATGCTTTCGGGTGTCAATTTTATTGTCGAGGACACCATGCACCCACGCAAACGCAACACTGTAGATGTCTGGATGCCGACGCGCCGCGATGCCATTCAGTGGGGTGCAAGACAAATCCGTGTGACTGTGATTCGTTTGGGCAGAAAGTAACTCTGCCCTTATCGTGTTCAAAGTAATTCCATGTGGACATCGGGAAAATCGGATTGCTGTTTTTTTGTGTTTTAGCGAGGGTTCCTGTTCTACGGGTACGGCTTGCCAATCGCTTTTGGTGCTCGAGATCTACCAATCAAGCCAGCTAGTACAAACATTGTAATCACAAAAGGCAAGTTGTCCACCAAGGCGCTCGGCAAGATATCGTCTCCGCTTAAACGAATCGCGAGCGCACGGAAAAAACCGAACAATAAACATGCTCCGAGAACCTGCCAAGGCTGATAACGACCAAAAATCAGTGCTGCCAATGCAATAAAACCTTGTCCGGCGCTCATGCCTCGGTTGAAGCCATCCAGGTTACCAATGCTTAAAAATGCACCCGCCAGTGCAGCAAATACGCCCGAAATAATCACCGCGGCATAGCGTGTAAGAAATACATTTACACCCACACTTGCAGCCGCTTGTGGAGCTTCGCCCACCGAGCGCAGACGCAACCCAAAAGGTGTACGAAAAAGCACGTAAGCTGTGATTGGTACCAATAAAAACGATAAGTACGTTAGAGGTGAAAATGCGAGACCCTCCAATCCCCAAAGCGGCAGGGTATTTTGCACTTTTTCTGAATCCGAAGTATTGTTGTAAAAGAACTGCAAAATAACTGCAGGCAGACCGATTGCCAGCAGGTTGATCGCGGTGCCACTAATCACTTGGTCGGCTCTATACTTAATGCTTACCACAGCATGAATCCAACCAATCAACGCCCCGACCAGCACTCCTGCCAGAACCCCAACCCATGCTGTCCACCAGACGGTTGCGCCGGGATTGGCAGCAAGAATTGGTGCCTCGAGTTGCTGCGCCACAATGGCAGCCGTCAACGCCCCAAAAATCATAATCCCTTCGAGTGCAATATTCACTACACCTGAACGCTCGGAATACATTCCGCCCAGCGCCGCAAACAAGAGCGGTGTTGTACTGCGGATGGTTGTGGCAAGCACCACCAAAATCACGGCAATATCCATGTTTACTTTTCCCCTGCTTTCTTTGGTTTTTGATTATTGATAGTGCGTAAAAAGTCACCGCTTAAAAAGCCTCTGGTGGCAATGAATAGTACGATCAGCGCTTGTAGCACGGTTACAATTTCCCTCGAGATATCATCTAAAGCCTGATCTAGGCGTAAACCACCTGTGCCAAGCACACCAAAGAGCACGCTCGAGGCAACTACACCCGCAGGTGTGTTCTGACCCAAAAGTGCTACAGTAATACCGCCAAAGCCAACACTATCGGCGGGCATGGATTGTTTTAAGCGGTATTCCGCAAGCGCTCCACCCATTGTGAAGTGTGTGGCTGCAAGTCCGCACAATGCGCCAGAAATTGCCATTGCCAACACAGTGTTTTTAGCAATATTCACACCGCCATACTCGGCGGCTTTAGGACTTAGACCTACTGCCCGAAGTTCAAAACCCCATTTGGTGCGCCACAAAAATACCCCCACAAAACCTGCTGCTAAAATTGCAAGCACAAAAGACATATTTAA
>JBKBVO010000095.1:0-8996 GCA_046289535.1 Deinococcales bacterium
GGCTGTACTTTAGCTTGTGATGTGTTTCTCTTGGAAGGTGAGAACGACCCAAAAGCAACGTCGCCCACAATTAAAATTGCGGGCGACTTGGGCGGTTGTATCTTTTCGGGTTGGATTCCCGAATCTTGTGCCTAGATTAGATTCTAAAATTAACGAACAAACCGCCGCCAAAATAGGGCGAGACAAAAGGGCCAATAATATTACCAAAGTACACCGAGATACCCGGATGCAAGCTCACACCAATCGAGGTGCTGGGCTGAATCAGATACTCGAGACCAACAATTCCGTGTGCACCGACCCCAAATGTACCAAAGCTAAAAAAGCCAAGAAAGCCAGCGTGCGCACCAGCCCCGTAGAAGAAGCTGAACTTCTTATCGTCGCTCAAAATTTCGCGCCCAATAATATAATTGACCTCGAGATCAAAACTCACAAACAAAGTCGAGAGGGCAACCTGCAAGCCCGAACCCCTGCCGGGGTCAAAGGTGTTGTACTGCACACCAATAAGTTTTACACCAAAGGACTGCGCATTTGCTGAAGCCGAAATACCGAGGATTGCAACGACGAGGATAAACCACTTTTTCATAAACGTACCTCCGACTGAACTCTAACACAACATGCAAAAACGAACATAACAAGCAGCGACTAACGTTATAATGTCAGAACTCAAAGCGCGAACTTCAAACCACCACCAACACCAAAAGTGTTAAAGCCCAAACCAACATTGAACTTCAAATAGGCATCTAAACCTCGACTAAGAGTAAAATCAATACCCAAATCGAGGAATCCAAGTGTGGCTGGAACCACAATAAGATTGAGATCGGCAAACAAACCAATGCCCGAATTAATTTGGTAGTCTACGCCACCCACAAGTCCAAAAATAAATGCCGTACCTCCACCTGCAGCCAAGCCGAGGTTCACACCGACATACGCAAAACCAGCCCCCCTGTCAAAATCGAATACGATTGCTGGACCTGCAGATAAAAATGCACTTACACTACCGGTAAAGAATAGGTTGACGTTAGCAATGATTCCCAGACTCACACCAGACGAGATTCGCGCTACATCTGTGGCATACAACCTAGCATCACCAATGAGCACAATTGGCTTGGTAAATGCCAAATTAAGCCCTGCACGAATACTAAAGTCTTGTGCTTGTGCAGCTGCGGATAAGCCGAACACAGTCAAAAAAACAATGAGCCATTTACGCATACACTTACTTCCTTTCGTTATCTTGTCGATTTTGTACTAGTTTTAACACACACCTTTTGTTCGCCTATGTAGGCTTCAAACTCATACCTGCGCCAGACAGCATACACGACATCATGTATTTTTTGCAGTATTTTCGGGTTAAAATAAATTTTATATGGCAGAGACCGCACGAATTTTGATAATCGAAGACGACCCCGATATCTCTAGAGTATTGCACTTTGAACTCGAGGAAGCTGGTTTTATGGTTCACACTGCCGCAGATGGAATTAGCGGCTTAACTGCTGCCAGAGAGGTTATGCCCGATTTGGTGATTTTAGACCTTGGTTTGCCCGACTTTGATGGCGCAGAAATTGCGCGCAGGATTCGTAAAACTTCGGATATTCCGATTATTATTTTAACTGCTTTGGATGCTGTTGGTACTAAAGTCCAGCTGCTCGAGGGTGGAGCCGACGATTACCTGACCAAACCCTTTGAGCCTGCCGAATTAGTAGCAAGGGTGCGTGTGCAATTGCGAAAACACCGTGGCGGAGACGCGATTGTGCTTGGCAAGCTCGAGATTTACAACGAAAAACGAATTGTGCGTTTTGATGGCAAAGAAATCCGTTTATCGCCCAAGGAATTTGAGTTGCTGGCGTTTTTAGCCAGGCAACCAGGCAGGGTTTATGCCAGAGAAGAAATCGAGCGCGGTGTATGGGGCAGCAATTTAGACGACAACTCCAATGTGGTGGATGTACACATGGCAAATATCCGCTCCAAATTGCGCGATGTCGAAGGCTACGGCGTAATCCGCACTGTGCGCGGCATCGGCTATGCCTTGAAAGGGCAATAGCCTGATTTTATGAGCCTGCGTTGGCGCATAGCGACCGCTGTTGCAGGGCTTTTGGTGTTGTTCGCAGTGGTGTTGGGAACGGTGGTCAGCGCATCTGTCTCGAGCACACTCGAGAACTACCAGCGCACCTTGCTCGAGGCAGGTGCCGAAGAGATTCAAAACTTGTTCGGTAGCAACACCGTTGGTGCTGTACCAAGCAAAGAGTTTTTAGGTGGGACGCGTTATGCCATTTACAACCGCAACGGTACAGTGTTCCAAAGCGACCACCCGCTCGAGATACCCCTTCCAGAAATCAAAAAAGCGACAGAACAAAAGCACTTCTGGCGCTCTAACCGCCTGATGGTACTGCTCGAGCCAATTGCGCTTTTATCAGAAGCGCCAAATAAAATTTTGGCTGTTTCTGCAAACGCCGAATACATCAACGACCTCGCTGCTCGAGTACAGGTGGCAACTGTTTTTACCACAGCTGCACTGGTCGTGATTGCCCTTTTTGCAGGCTACATCTTGGCACAGCTTGGTCTGCGCCCGCTGGTTGATGTGGCGCGTCAAGCCCAAGAACTGAGCGAGACCAATCTTAAACCACTGTCTTATAGCGGCGCTCGAGACGAACTTGGAGTCTTGGTCGAGACCCTCAATCGCTTGGTTAAGCGCTTGAATGACGCTTTTGCAGCGCAAAAAACTTTTTTAGCCGAAGTCGCGCATGAACTCCGCACACCTGTAACAGCACTAGACGGGTATATTCGTCAGGCAAAACGCGATGCCACACCAGAAAGCAGCAAGGTGCTAGATGATGCAACTCGAGTCGCCAAGAATATGACCCGTCTGGTCTCGGATTTATTGCAGCTCTCTCGGGGGGAAGTGATTCAAGAACTCATTCCTCATGTGGTGGATGCCGCAGAACTTTTGCGCGGTGTGGCTTCGGAATTTGGGGTAAAGGTGCAAGTGCCGCCCGAACCTTTAGAGCTTTTAGGCGACCCAGACCGCTTAGCACAACTGTTGCGCAATCTCACCTCTAATGCTGTTCGCGCTGCAGGCGCAGACAAAGTGCAACTCTTGGGCAGGGTGGTCGGCGATAAACTCGAGCTTGTCATAGCCGATCAAGGTGCGGGAATAGCTCCCGAATTGTTACCGCGAATTTTTGATAAGTTCGTCAAAGGTGCAAGCTCGAGGGGTGCAGGACTAGGGCTGGCAATCGTTGCACAAATTGCTAAAGCACATGGTGGCGATGTATCGGTACAGTCCGAAGTAGGCAAGGGAACAGTATTTACTGTACGCCTTCCACAACTCGAGAGCGAGGCTTAAAATTTGCTAGGATGTTTTTGATGAAAACATTTCCCGCAACCGACGCCGCCGCCTACAAAGGTCTTGCACGCAACTGGGCTTCTACCGTCACAGTGGTCACTGCCAAACGCAAACCCGAATTTAAAAAGGACGGTGTTCTCGAGCAAGATGGTTACACAGCTACGGCATTTTTGACCATCAGTATAGACCCGCCAATTATTTTGGTTTCGCCCAGCAATGGCGGTAGCGCCGAAGCACTTCTCAACGAAACCGATTATTTTGCAGTCTCGATTTTAGCGGCAGACCAGCAGCCTATCGCCGACGCATTTGCCAAACCTGCCAGCGAACGCACTGCAAATTGGCAACGCTTTGGCTGGAGCGCCGACCAAAACGGCAGCCCTTTGCTCGAGAAAGCACTTGGGGCATTTTCGGCAAAAATTCGCGAACGTATCCCTGCAGGCGACCATACCATCATTCTTGGCGATGTTATCGAAATCCATCATGGCGATGCTGGCGAACCGCTCTTGTACTTTAACCGTGCCTACGGCAAACCAGGCAGCCTTTAAGTTCCCTTCATAAATAAGCGAGATTAAGGATTGGCTCATAAAATAAGCAGTTGTTTGGTGCTATCGTGGTTTTTGTAAGGTTGTAAGGAGGAACACCTATGAAACTAAAAGCCCTACTGAGTGCAGCATTCGCCCTTTTTTCAGGAATGGCATTCGCCCAGTCCGCCCCCGTCGTCTCACCACAAGGCATTGTGGTCAACCCAACCCCAACCGAACTGAAAGTTCAAGTTGCCATCAACAAGACCGGCGTAAATCCGCTCTACACCGAAGGCGAAAACCTACAGGTCTCGGTCAGTGTCAATCAAGATGCTTACGTTTACGTATTCAATATCGCTGCCGATAACTCGGTCAGTGTACTCCTGCCCAATGGCTTCCCTGGCGGTCGCCAACCGCAACTTCGCGCTGGTGAAACCCGTACTTTTCCTGCCGCCAATGACGGCTACCGCCTGACCATCAGCGCACCATTTGGACAAGAAAAGATTTTTGCTTTGGCTTCCAAGACTCCGCTGAACCTCTCGGCGGTGATTCCACAAGTACAAGCCAATAGCATTCCCACCGCCACCGTGCAGGGTGCAAGCGGTTTAGCGCGTCCTCTTGCAGTGGTTGTCACCCCACTTCCACCACAAGATTGGACTTCGGCATACGTTGATTTTCGCACCCAGGCTCGCCCTGTTGTGCAAAGCACTGGTGTGTTGCAAATCAATAGCAATGTGCGCGGTGCCCAAGTTTTTATCAACAACGTCTTGGCTGGCAACACTCCGCTTAGCTTCAATGCCCCCGCTGGTCAGCACAGTGTGCGCGTGACCGCCAATGGCTTTCGCGACCAGACCCAAACCGTCACCGTGCGTGGTGGTCAAACCATTAGCCTAAACTTTAACCTGCAACCCATTGTCCAAAATGGCACCATCCAGGTCGTTTCCAACGTTGCTAATGCTCAAGTCTTTGTAGACAATGTTCTGTCAGGAAATACGCCAGCCAACATCACCGTTCCTGCCGGACAACACACTGTGCGTGTTGCCGCACCTGGTTTCCAAGATTTCAACACCACCGTAAATGTTTCGGCAGGTGGAGTGGTCAATGTTCGCGCCGTCCTACAAGCGATCATCCAAAATGGCACCCTGCAAGTGGTCGCACCCAATAATGCCCAAGTCTTTATCAACAACAACCTGCAGGGCACAGGCAGTGGTCAAATCACAGTTCCAGCAGGTCAATACACCGTGCGAGTAACCGCACCTGGCTTCCAAGACTTTGTCACAACCGTGAGCGTGCAGCCCGGTCAGACCACCACCGTACGCGCCGACTTGCAACCTTTGAGCGGTAGCCTAATCGTGCGCTCGAACGTCGCAAGCGCAAAGGTCTTCATTAACGGCAACGAAGTCGGTATTGTTGGCAACGATGGTGTAATCCGCATTGATAACTTGCCTGCTGGCAATCACGAATTGACCGTGGTGGCCGCTGGTTTCCGTACCCAAGTGCTGCAATTTAGCATCCGCGCTGGCGCAATCACCGAGATTTTTGCCAATATGGTTCGCCTCTAGTAGACCGAATTACTCGAGAGACCTCCCAAAGTGGGAGGTCTTTTTTGTTGCGCACATTACCTGATAAAATTTATCAAGTAAGTTAGACTACTTTTCGTGAGTCTCGAGTCCCTAGAAGCCCAAGTGCAACATTTTGAAACACTTGACAACAGCGCCCGTATTCAGGCACTGATTGGTCTGGCACAAGCGGTTTCTGATGTTGAACCCAGCCTCAACCAGAACTGGGATTTTAGCGAAGTCCGCCAAGACGAAGAATGCTTAGATAGTTTGGGCGTGTATCTCAAAAAAGACCAAAACACCTTACACTTCGCTGCCAGTGTAGGCGAGGAAACCACGACCCTCACGCGTGCACTCACCACTGTTTTGGTGCGCCACCTGAGCGGCGAAACCTCGGAGCGTATTCTCGAATTATCGGGTAGCTTTGTGCCGCGCTTGGTGGGTGAAAGCCTACTGCGCCAGCGCCGCAACACAGCCTACTACCCACTACGGCGCATTCAAGAGGCGGTACGGCACTTTAAGTCATTTAACGAAAACGCCCCATCAATTGCTGTAAGCCGCGTCCTTTAGTGCCACGCATCAGTTTCATCATGTCTTTCATTTGGTCGTACATTTTAATCAGGCGGTTGAGTTCCTGCACAGAGTTTCCACTGCCTGCAGCAATGCGCTTGCGGCGTTGCCCATCTATAATTTTGGGGTTGCGCCGCTCTTTTTGGGTCATGCTTTGAATCATCGCTTCGATTCGCTTAAACTGCTTTTCGTCTACATTGAGGTCCGCGGGCAGCATGCGGCTCATACCCGGAATCATCTTCACAAGGTCGCCAATCGGTCCCATTTTTTGGATGGATTTGAGCTGCTCGAGCAAATCTTCAAAGTCAAAATCATTGGGTTTTTTGGGTGCAAAGGCTTTGATATCGGCTTGTTGGGCTTTTTCAATCAGGGTTAACACATCACCCATACCCAAAATTCGCTGTGCCACTCGTTCTGGATAAAATGGCTCGAGACCGCCAATTTTTTCCGAGACACCCGCAAACATAATCGGTTTACCTGTTACGCTGCGCGCACTCAAAGCTGCACCACCACGAGCATCACCATCGAGCTTGGTCATGATTAAGCCCGATACCCCAATCCGTTCATCGAAAGCGCTCGAGACATTCAAGGCTTCCTGACCTGTCATGGCATCCACAACCAAAAAGGTTTCCGATGGCTCGAGTTGGGTTTTGAGGTCGGCAAGCGCATTCATCAGCGTTTCATCTATCTGCAAACGCCCTGCCGTATCCACAATCACAAGGTCGTGAAAGTTGGTTTTCAAATACGCTACCAAACGCGACTTGGTGACTTCGGGGGCTTCATAGTCGCCCACCTCTAGCACGGGAACCCCAACCTGCTCACCAAGCACTTTTAATTGGTCTCGAGCCGCAGGACGCTGTGTATCGGCAGCCACCAAAAGTGGCCGACGACCTTTAGCTTTATAAAATGCCGCCAATTTGCCTGTAGTGGTGGTTTTACCTGCACCTTGCAAACCAACCATAAACCAAACATTGCCCTCGTTTTTTAAGAGTGGCTGGACAGAATCGCCACCGAGCATTTCACGTAATTCTTCGTAGACGATTTTAATGACTTGCTGCCCCGGTGTAAGACTGCCAAGCACCTCTTGACCCACGGCTTTTTCGCTTATTTTGGCGACAAAATCTTTGGCGACAGCAAAATTCACATCTGCCTCGAGCAGTGCTACACGCACTTCGCGTAGCGCAGTTTTGACATCGTTTTCGCTGAGTTTGCCGCGTTGGCGCAGTCTATCAAAAATATCTTGGAGTTTATTTCCCAGTGTTTCAAACATGGGTGCTATTGTAACCCAAAAATTTAGAACTCTAAACCCACGGGCTTAGACTTTGTGCCACACTCGAGTCGAGCAGAAAAGAGAATAGCACCTCTAGAGCTGTGCGCGATATCACATCAGCTACAAGAACAACTTTTTTTCATAGATTTTATGTTTGTGTATGGGGGAAGTTTAAAAACTTCCCCCATACGCTCAGCAACGCAATTTCTGTTTAATCTGCAGCACTCGGCACATTAGGCATAACACCGCCAATGATCATACCAAGCACTTGATCGTGATCTACATCCTTGGTATTGACAGTACCAACCACTTTACCGTTTTTCATCACAGTACAACGGTCTGCCAAATCAAAAACATCATGCAAGTCGTGCGAAATAAGGAATATTCCTACGCCTTCAGCTTTCAGTGCTGCAATCAATTCGCTCACCTTGGCGGTCTCTTCGGGTCCGAGTGCCGCAGTTGGTTCGTCCATAATCAGCACTTTTGCCTTAAAATACACCGCTCTGGCAATAGCTACAGTCTGGCGCTGACCACCAGACATATTTTGTACTGGCACACGCAAACTTGGAATTTTCACGCGCAAACGATCCAAAACTTTACGCGCCTCGATTTCCATCTCGTCTTCAGAGAGCACAATCCCATTCACTTTTTCGCGCCCCAAAAAAACATTGGCAACAGCATCTAAGTTATCTGCCAAGGCAAGTGTTTGGTAGATTGTCTCGATACCATTTTTTTGCGAATCTTGTGGGTTGCGGATTTCGACTCGCTGCCCACTAATTTTAATTTCGCCCGAGTCTGCTTGGTATGCCCCAGACAAGACTTTAATCAAAGTAGATTTTCCCGCACCATTGTGTCCAAGCAAGCCAACGACTTCGCCAGGACGCAAATTGACCGAAACATTATCCAGGGCTTGGTTGCCGCCAAAGCGCAAGGAGATATTATTCATTTCGATTAATGGAGTCATGATCTGCTTCCTTTACGCCTTGTACTGCTCACATTCCAAAGCACTGCAAGCAGCAGCACAATACCCAAATAAATCTTTTGCTGTTCGGTTGGAACACCAACCAGACCCAAGCCGTTCTCGAGACTGCTCATCAAAAGCGCCCCGAGCGCTGCACCCAGAATCGTACCACTACCACCTGAAAGCACCGTGCCACCAATGACTGCGCCCGCAATCACAGTAAGCTCGAGGTCGCGTCCAAGGTTCGGCGTGGCACCTTGCAAACGAGCAGCCTGTACCGCAGCAGCCAAGCCTGTCAAGAAACCCATCAGCATAAATATATAAACCATCATGCGCTTGACGTTAATACCCGCAAGGTTAGCCGCTTCAGGATTGCCACCAATCGCGTAGATATAACGCCCAAAACGAGTGGCTCTGGTCATCCAGTTCAGGTAAATCAAGACACTCAAGGCGACGAGCGTAGGCACAGGAATACCGCTTGGGGTATCTGTACCCGGAATTGGATAGCTATTCATGACCACGACAAATGCCAAAATTAAGCCAACGGTCACAAACAAAACCAGCGCCTCCGCCCACAATGGGCGTACCGAAAACTCATTTTTAATGCGCCTTGCTCGAGCAGTCAGCGTCTGCCAAATGACCAACGCCGCCGCCACAATTCCAAAAACCCACGTCCAGAATGCCCCAATCGAGCCGTTAATACCGCCACCCAAAATCTGAAAGGTTGGATCGAGCGGCGAAATCGTGAATGCCGAAACACTAAAGGTACCATTAC
>JBKBVO010000268.1:0-2030 GCA_046289535.1 Deinococcales bacterium
TTATTTTTCGCATAAAAATTGAGGAAGTATTCTTTGACATACTCACTCATATAGCCCAGCGCAATCACAAACTCATTGACACCGTAGTGCGCATAGCTATTCATGATATGCCACAAAATGGGCTTACCCCCGATTTCGACCATGGGCTTGGGGCGTATATGCGTCTCCTCGGCAAGCCTTGTACCAAGTCCACCTGCAAGAATAACTGCCTTCATCGAACTCAGACTAACAGTTTTTTGAGGGCTGATGTGTGTATTCTCTATGGCTTCAGCTCGAGTGTACCAACACTGCCCCAATCGCTTGGATTCTGGCTCATAGCAATATCTTGTCCGTCGCGCCAAAGCGGTAGCAAATTCTCGTACATTCTCGAGAACGGGTCACCACTCTGTCCAAGCGGGTGAATGTAGCGACTCGAGTTGAGCCCCGCAAAATCAAAAATGCTGCGATAACTCGGACCCGAGCGCTGAACAAAGGTATCTTGGTTGTAGCCACCAACATTGACCGTCTGAAAACTGCCATTAGTGGCAATACTGCGGTTCACAAAAAAACCAATAGTCGGGTTTGCGCCAATAATCGCGTTAAACTGCGCGATGTGCAACCTGCGCCAAGTCCAGTCGCCAGGGTTGCTGCCAAGTTGTTTTTCGAGAGCAGCTGCCGCATTCTCGAGCGCGCTTTGCATGACCACAGTACAGCTCTCGAGGGCAGCTGTGCGCTTATCGTCACAGTAGGGGCTACCCGTTGTTAGTGCCGGAAGAATAAAACTCGAGTGATTCCAATATTTGTAGCCAATTTCGTCCTCGAGCATTTTGGTCAATTCGCGATAATAAAAAGCAAAAGCGGTTGCGCCTATGCTGTCTAACCCCGCCTTTAAATCCCATGCGCGCAACTCTGATTGCAAGCGCCGCGCAGCATCGGAGCGCGGGGTCAGCGCCAGCAATCCTGGCAGTAAATCGCGTGCCACCACCGACAAGGTATCGTTTTGGGCGGCTCGCATGGTGGCAACAGTGTGTTTGGGTGTCTCGAGAATCAGCTCGCGGATGCGCTGTGCGCGGTAGCCTTCGGTGTAGGTGCTGAATTCCGGTGTGGCGGCGCCAAAAGGCAGGGTGCGGTTGTTGGCGGTCACAATGAAGCCTTCTCGAGGGTTTTGTACATTGGGCAACTCTTCAAAGTCAAAGTAGCCAGACCAATTTGCACCCTTGGCTGCTTCGGTGGGCAAGCGCCCATCCCATGTGCGTTTGGGAATTTTGCCAGGGGCATAGTAGCCGATGTTGCCATCTGTATCTGCATAAACAAAATTTTGCTGCGGGGTCACGAAACGGCGTAGCGCGTTGGTGAAGTCCGTCCAGTTCTTGGCATAGTTCATTCCGATAAAAGCATCGAGCGTCGTATCGTTCGGCTCGAGTGCAACAAAGCGCAATGCCAAGGCTTGATTGCCCGCCTGCGCAACAACTGGACCGTACTGGCTGGTGCGCACTTGGAATTTTTCCTCTTTTCCCGCAACACGGATTATTTCTTCTCGAGTCTCGAGTTTAACCATGCCATTCGGGGTTTTATAAGCGCCGTCTTGAATCTCGAGCACAAAAAGGTCTTGGGTGTCGGGTGCGGTATTGGTGGCTCCCCAAGCGATGCGCTCATTGCGCCCCAAAACCACGCCAGGCACGCCGGGCAAGGTCGCTCCAATAGCAGAGACACGATCACCTTTGATATCGGCGAGGTACCACAGACTCGGTGCCTGGAAACCCAAGTGCGGGTCGTTAGCAAGTAAGGGCTTGCCCGATTCGGTTCTGCTGCCTGAGACCACCCAATTATTGCTACCTAGACCCAATTCAAAACCCATGCCGTACTGTTCGCGCAGGGTTTTATGGGTTTGGCGCAAAGTCTCGAGCTTGGAAGTCAAGGCGCTCGAGAGTGTTGCAGTGGCTTTGGGTGGCTCGAGTCCTGGAATATCGAGTTTACCTTTGTAGTCCTCTAGGCGCAAAATCGTGGGGTAGGGCTTGGTGTATTCGGGCTTGATGGCGTTCAAGCCTGCC
>JBKBVO010000096.1:0-8978 GCA_046289535.1 Deinococcales bacterium
GCTATGGTGTATTGCTCGCAGGTTGGAGTATGAACAACAAGTATGGCTTGATGGGCGGTTTGCGTGCTGCGGCGCAACTGGTGAGCTACGAGGTGCCGCTTTCAATCAGTTTGCTCTCGGTCTGTGTCTATGCGGGTAGTATGAATCTGAGCAAGATTGTCGAGGCTCAGCAAACGCTCTGGTTTGCGGTTCCCTTGTTCATTCCCTTTGTGATTTATCTGGTTGCCGGTCTGGCAGAACTCAAAATGACTCCATTTGACCTGCCCGAAGCCGAGTCCGAACTTGTCGCTGGTTTTAACACTGAATACGGCGGGATGCGCTTTGGGTTCTTTTTTGTTGCTGAGTTTGCCGAGTTGTATTTATTGCCGGCACTCTTGGCGGTGTTCTTCTTGGGTGGTTGGTACCCACCAACTATCCCGACCTTTAATATCCCTATCCTGACCGAGTGGGCTGGAGGTGCCTCGAGTTTGCAGCTGATGCTCAAAGCCAATATTGCCGAGAATGAACCGATGACATGGTGGAACACCTTATTCCAGCCAGGCGGTTTGTTGGTGGGCGCACAGTACAGTTTTTGGTTCCTCTTAAAAGGTGCGGTAGGCGTGTACTTCTACATGTGGATTCGCGCTTCATTGCCGCGCTTTCGCGACGACCAACTGATGGAACTCTGCTGGAAAGGTTTGATTCCACTATCTTTGATTGGTTTGGTGCTTGCAGCTTTCTCGAGACTGATGCCAGCCCTTGGTACGGTTATTTCATTGATTGTCGGCGCAGGATTTTTATTCTTGATTGTGCGTGGCACATTTTTTCCTCATAAGGAGGTGAAGGCATGAGCCTCCTGAAAGACATCTGGAACGCCGTCTCGGGCGTGGGTAAGGGCATGACCAAAACCTACGACGAACAGTTTGATCCCGTTTTTACCGAAATGTACCCCTTCGAGATGCCTAAACTGCCGCCGGTGAGCGTGCAATCTTTGGCGCTGATTAAAAACGAAGATGGTTCAGACCGTTGTGTAAGCTGCCTTGCCTGCGAAAAAGTTTGTCCTAGCCAAGTTATTACCATTGAGCGCAAAAAAAATCCGGCGGGTAAAGGCTTTGTGCTCGAGCGTTTTGATATTGATTTGGTCAACTGTATGTACTGTGCTGCCTGCGTGGAAGCTTGCCCTGCCAGTGCGATTGTGACCATCCAAGATTTCGAGATGAGTACCCCAAACCTGCAAACCCTTAAAGCCGACAAGGAATTCTTGGACCTTCAAGGTATGCGGGCGCAGCAATGGTACAGCCCTAAAATCGGAGTTGAGTACCGCGAAAACGTCACTGCTGAAAATTTGCATGGCACAATCGTCAAAGCGCCATTGCTGGATCAACCAGGTGGTCTGGCAGAAATCGAGAAACTAAAAGCTGCAAACGAAGAAATCCCCGCAGGTCATCGCGCGCGTCCTGCCGTGGCGATGTCCGAGTTGCCTGTGGCAATCTTCCAAGAACTAAAGCACGAACCCATCAGTGCTCCCGCTGCGCTCGAGCCAATCAAGGCTGCGCCTGTTATTCCAACGGCTTCGGTGGTTCCTGCTGCACCTGTGGTAGCAAGCGTTGCTATGCCTGTGCCTGCCGAGGGCGCACCTGCGAGAAGCAAAAAAATCAAGCGCTGGGGAGAACCCAAAGCCGAAGAAGCTGCCGAAGCTGCGTCCGCAGTGGTCTCGAGTGCTGAAACTACTGCTGTGGCTGAACCCGCCTCAGGCGAAGCTGCTGCAAAACCGCGCAGTTCTAAAATCAAACGCTGGGAGCCAAAATAATGGAAGTCAATACCGTTTTCTTTTACCTTGTGGCCTTGGGGATTCTGTCTACAGCTATCTATGCTGTGGCATCTCCTAAACTTTTAAATGCCGCACTTTCCTTGGCGCTTTCGTTTTTTGCGATTGGCGGCTTGTACTTCATGCTCGGTAATGGCTTTTTGGGTGTGCTGCAGGTTCTGATCAACGCTGGTGCAATTCCAATCGTGACTGTGTTTATCATTTTTATGACCCAATCGCGCCGCGTGCGTTTGCGCTCTAACCTCAATGCCGCTGCCGCTGCTGTGGTTTTGCTGGCGGTTGCGGGTAGCCTTTGGTCGTTTTGGAACAGGTTTCAGGGTGCAACCCCGGGCAAGCAAATCACCCCTCTGCCTACAGCAACCCTTGGCGAAAAGCTGCTCAGCCCAGATGCCAACCTTTTGGCATTTGAAATTGCCAGTGTACTGTTGCTTTTGGCGATGGTTGGCGCGATTGTCCTGACCAAGCGCGATGGCGAAACAATTAAAGGTGATGTCGGTGTGCTCACTGAAGTCGGTGCCCCCGTGACGGCTGGAGCGCTAGAGCGCCCCGCCGCGACCCTCGAGCAGGCTTCACGTCAAGAGGAGGTCAGAGCATGAATCTCGAGCCTGTGCTTGCGCCGATTCGCGCCTTTGCCAATTCGGGTATTGGCTTAAATCACTTTGTTGCCCTTGCGATGTTGCTGTTTTTGATTGGGTTGTATGGGGTCATGACTCGCCGCAATATTGTGGCAATTTTAATGAGTGTGGAAATTATGCTCAATGCTGCGATGCTGGTCTTTGTTTCAGCAGCGGCTTATTCGGGTGATTCCACTGCTACAGGCGGAGTTTTTGCGCTGTTTATCGTTGCTATCGCTGCCGCCGAGGTCGCTGTGGGTCTTGCTATCTTTATCAATGTCTTTAGAAGTAAGGGTGGCGTGACCACCGAAGACTTGATGGAGATGAATTACTAGGAGGGGAGAATGTTTATAGACTACGCACTTTTAATCCCCTTGCTTCCTGCATTTGGATGGCTGTTGATTACGCTGTTGAGCAAATCGTTGGGCGGTAAGGGCGCAGCATGGCTTGCAACAACCCTGATTGGGATTTCGGCACTGCTTTCGATTGGGTTGTTTGTAGAGAGTTTTAATGCCGCCCCTGTTTGGAAAACCGAAACCTTGGGCAAAATCTATAAACTCGAGAAAGAAATAAAAACCCTCGAGAAAAAGGAAAAAGCCGCCAAGCTCGGGTCTGAAAAAGCCGAAGGCGGGCACAAAGAGGGCGAACATGCGCTTTCGCCAGAAATGCAGGCTTTAGAAACCCAACTCGAAGAATACAAAGCCGAGGCGCTGGTTTCGCGTGCGGCTAATGGTTTCCCGTTTACTCGAGAGTGGACGTGGTTATCACTCAAAGGTGAGGCGGGTCTGCCATTTGGTTTGTATGTGGATCAGCTAGCGGCAATCACGATTCTAATGGTCTCGGTGGTTTGTTTTCTGATTCACCTCTTCAGCATTGGCTATATGGCGCACGAAGATCGTTACCCAACTTTCTTTAGCTACATTAATCTCTTTGCTGCAGCAATGTTGGCGATGGTTCTAGCCAAGAACCTTTTTCATCTACTGCTCTTTTGGGAAATCATGGGCTTGATGAGCTACCTTTTAATTGGCTTCTTTTATAAAAAGAAGAGTGCCCAACAAGCTCAGAAAAAAGCCTTCTTAACCGTGCGTATTGGCGACTTGGCGTTTATGGCTGGTTTATTTTGGCTCTACAGCGCCTTTGGTACGTTGGATATTCCCACATTGCTGGCTACTCCACTTCCAGAACTCGAGACTAAATTAAACGGTGCTGCTTTTGGAATTGGCATTTTGCTCTTTATTGCGGCTGTCGGTAAGAGTGCGCAGTTTCCGCTTCACGTTTGGTTGCCCGATGCAATGGAAGGTCCAACCCCAGTCAGCGCCATGATTCACGCCGCAACAATGGTTGCCGCAGGCGTGTACTTGGTGGCTCGAGTCTTCCCGATTATGGAAGTTGGCAATGTACTGCCTGTCATCGCCTGGATTGGCGGTTTTACCTCGCTTTTTGCTGCAAGTATGGCTCCCGCACAAGCCGATGCCAAAAAAATCATGGCGTTTAGTACGCTTTCACAGTTGGGCTTGATGTTTATGGGTCTGGGCTTGTTTGGCTATGCAGCAGCGCTGTTTCACCTTTTAACCCATGCCTTCTTTAAGGCATTGCTGTTTTTAGGTTCGGGTAGCATGATTCACGGTTCGGGGACTCAAGACATCTTTGAAATGGATAACCTCGCCAAGTACCAAAAATGGACACTCGGCACAGTTTGGCTTGGTGCTGCTTGTTTGATGGGTGTGCCACTGACGGCAGGATTTTGGTCAAAAGACGAAATTCTTCACGTTGCCCAAGGCGAAAACACTATTTTGTGGCTGGTGGGTTGTGTGGTGGCGGTATTAACCGCTTTCTATACCACTCGTATGATGATTATTGCATTCCATAAGCCAAAACAAGTCTCTCCGTGGGGTCTGGCGGCATGGAATAACCAAGGCGAACCAACGCTCAATATGTCTCGAGCCGATGCCGAAGAACAAAGGAAACACGATCATGGGCATGGACATGCAGGCGACCATCCGCACGAGTCTGGTCTCGAGATGATCATTCCACTTGTGGTTTTGGGTGTGCTGGCAATGATTATGGGCTTTATCGGTTCGCCGTTTGCGGATTTCTGGTTGCAGCGCTTTGTCTATCACGGTGTGGTACCACATGTTGCACCACTCGAGACCTTGTGGGGTGGCTTTGCGCTCTCTGCGGTCTTGGTGGTGATTGGTGCGGGCATTTCCTTTGCCATGTACTGGAGCAGCGATGTGACCAAGGCGCGCGCGCCTGAGTGGCTGACGCGCATTTTGCAGCGCCGCTACTACATAGACGACTACTTCTATGCAGGTCCAGCTAAAATTGCGGGCGATATTCAGTGGCTCTTTGTTTGGATAGATAAAAACGTGGTTGATCGCATTGTTGACTTTGTTGGTGGGCTTGTTGTGGTGCTTGGTGATGCCTCGAGACGAGTACAAACGGGTGCTCTGGGCTGGTATGCAGGCTTGACCGTGATTGGTGGATTGGCATTGATTCTTGCCTTCGCGGTGGCTTTTGCTGGAGGTGGCAGATGATTACCGCCCTAATTTTGATTCCCTTGGCTGCCGCCATTCTGGCTGCGGTTTCGAGTAGTGCCATTGCCAAGCGTGTTGCGGTAGCGGCAAGCCTGATTACAACGGTGATGAGTGCAATGATGTACTTTTCATATAACGCTTCAAGCGGGCAGTTGGCGTTTGTCGAGAAAACACCTTGGATTCCGCAGGCGGGTATTGGCTATTTTGTTGGCTTAGACGGTTTATCCTTGCCTTTTGTGTTTTTGACAGCACTTTTAACCTTAGTTTCGGTACTTGCAAGTTGGGATGAGGACAAAAAGAGCTTTTATGCGCTGTTTTTGGTGATGCAGGCTGGTGTGACTGGTGTTTTTGGCGCACTCGATTTGATTTTGTATTTCCTGTTTTGGGAAATTGTGCTTATCCCGATGTTCTTTATTATCTTGGTCTGGGGCTACGAGAACCGCCGCTATGCAGGTGTTAAATTTGTTATTTATAGCTTGACTGGTTCGGTGTTGATGTTGGTTTCGATGCTTGCGTTGGCGTTTGGGGTGGCATCAGTTACGGGCAAGCCACTTTCTTTTGATTACGAAGTGCTGCTCTCGAGTCTCGAGACCATTAAATCCTTACCGGGCATTGCGCTGATTTTCTGGGGTTTCATGATTGCTTTTCTCATCAAGCTGCCAGCCTTTCCTGTACATACGTGGTTGCCCCATGCCCACACCGAAGCACCTACGGGTGGCTCGATTATGCTCGCTGGTGTGCTCCTGAAAATGGGTGGTTACGGCATCTTGCGTTTTAACTTAGGCTTAATGCCCGAACAGATGCTGCAATTTCAAATTCCGCTGGCAATCTTAGCAACCATCGGGGTGATTTACGGCGCATATTGTGCTATGGCGCAAAAAGACCTCAAGCGCATGGTAGCGTACTCGAGCGTCAACCACATGGGTTATGTGCTTTTGGGAATTGTTTCAATGACCGCAATGGGTATACACGGTGCGGTGTACCAGATGGTGGCGCACGGGATTATTACTGGGTTAATGTTTATGTGTGTTGGCTTTTTGAGTCATCGTACCCATACCAGGGAGATTGCCAAAATGACTGGTATGTACAACGCGATGCCAATTTTAGGCGCAATCATGTGGATGGCATTTTTGGGTGGTTTGGGTCTGCCCGGCATGGCTGGGTTTATTGGCGAGTACACCGCACTTTCTGGGGCAATCAAAAATCCCGTTACGGCTTGGTACGGCTACATTAGCTTGGTTGGGATTATTGTAACTGCAGGGTTCATCTTATATGCTGTGCAGCGCGTGCTGCTTGGACGTGCTCCTGGCACTTCGGACGATCATCGTCACGACGATCACGGCGCACACTCGAGCCATGCACACAATGACCACAGGTACCACGACCTCTCGCCACTCGAGATTACCGCAGCTGCGCCTCTGGTGATTTTGGCGGTGGTGCTGGGCTTGTATCCTAACTTGCTTACGCCCTGGATTGACGGCAGTGCTCAATTGCTGCTCGAGACCGCGCAGCGCCTGACCGCTATGGGAGGCAAATAATGATTTTCGCGGCTTTGGTTTTTTTGACGGTTTCTTCGCTGGCACTTTTTGTCGCTGCTACTTTTAAGGGTGCAGAAGAAAACGGCGCTGGTCAGATTTTCGGTGGTGTGAGCCTAGCAATGTACACCATTACTGCTCTGCTTGCGGCTGCGGCTTGGAATGACACCACGCTCCACTATGGGGTGATCAAGTCTGGGGCACTCTCGAGCCTCGGGGTAATTATCATGAGTGGCATTGGTGCGCTGACGGTTGGCGGAGTGATGGCAAACCCAGAAAAGTACAAGGCAGGCGTGGGTGAATTCTTTGGTTTTATCGCCTTTGTGGTGCTTGGTGGTTCGATTATGGTTAGCACCAACCACTTGCTCGTACTGCTTTTGGGCATAGAACTCTCGAGCTACGCCACCTATATTCTGGTTGGTTATTATCGTGATGACCGCTTTAGCAACGAAGCAGCCTCGAAGTATTTTTTGCTTGGTGCAGTGGCAAGCGGCTTTTTGGTTTTTGGCATGAGCCTTGTGTATGCAAGCATTGTTTCGGTCAATGGTTCGCTGAGCTATACCGATATTGGGACAACCTTGGCTGGTTTGGTGGATCAAAAAGGAATCCTGAACCAAGCAGCTTTAATTTACCCCGGACTTGCGATGCTGTTGGTCGGTTTTGGTTTTAAGCTCGCACTTGCGCCATTCCATTCATGGACTCCAGATGCTTATCAAGGTGCACCAACCATGGTTGCAGCGATTCTTAGTGTAGGACCAAAAGCGGCTGTTGTGATTGCACTCTCGAGCCTGCTCACGACTGCTTTTCCAATTGTTGAACTCTCGAGTGCATGGAAAAATGCAATCGCGGTCTTGGCAGTTTTATCTATGACTATCGGTAATTTCATGGCGTTGCAGCAAACTAACCTCAAGCGCTTGCTCGGCTACTCGAGTATCGCGCAGTTGGGTTATGTCGTGATTGGCGTTGCGACGGGCACTTTGGGTGGAACAACGGCAGTGATTTTGTATGTCGTCGGCTATGCTGTGACCAACATTGGTGCGTTTATGACCATCGCCGCTTTGCGTGAATCGGGCGTGGGCGAAAATATCGAAGACATAGCAGGTTTAGTGAAGCGTAACCCCATAGCCGCCGTGTTGTTGGCAGGCTTTTTTATGGGTTTGGCAGGTGTGCCATTGCTGGCAGGTTTCTTGGGCAAGTTGCTGCTTTTTAAGAGTGCAGTAGATGCAAATATGGTGCTCTTGGCGGTGATTGCTGCGCTCAATGTTGTGCCTAGCTATTACTATTACTTCCGTGTGATTATTTCGGCAATCTTTAATGAGCCCAAAGACACCAATACTTTTGAGTTACACCCAACTGGTGCCGCGGTACTGGGCATCGCACTGTCTGGTGTGGTGTTCTTGGGGGTTTTCCCTACGCCACTCCTTGGTTTAATCGAAGAAGCGGTCAAAGTCTTGCCTTTGTTCGCCTCGGCAAGATAAAGTTACGATAGAAGCTGCACCTCTGTTTTGAGGTGCAGCTTCTGTTTATGGTGTGCCAAACGGAGCAATGACTCCGCCGCTATAAATCAAAAAGCCCAGTACGGCAACAACCAAAATCAAAACAATGCGCCCAAACCAGTTACCAATCAGCCACTGCAAGATTAAGTAGGCAGTCAGCAGTACCGCACCGTAAAATCCGATCAATGCCGACGGAGCAGGCAGCCTCCGATTTTCTCCAAGCACGATCAGCGCTCCACAGATCAAATACAAGACCCAAAGGTAATCGCTCCCCTGTTGTTTTGCCGGTGTTGGTTTTCTTACCACTTGCGGGGCTTTTGGCGTTTGTGGTGACCCCCAGATTTGTGCCCCCGGTGGCTGTTTGGGTAAATTTTGGTTGGGCACATTTGGTGTTGGTGCAACATAAGTAGGCGGTGGTGTAACAACCTGTGGCGGTGGTGGGGGTGCAACTTTGACTGTGGTTTGTGCCTGTGGTTTTTTACCACTTGCCTGCTCGAGCAAATCCAAAAACGCTTTGGCGGTTTGTGGGCGTTCGTCCACTTTCATCCTCATGGCACGCTCGAGCACATCCGAAAACGGCTTGCTGACTTTGGGATTCAGTTCGCGTGCTGTGGGTTGCTTCACGCCGCTTGCGCGATCTGTTGCAGCAATGGGTTCTTTTCCGGTCAGAGCAAATTGCAGGGTTCCAGCCAAGGCATAGACATCGGTGAATGGTCCGCGCCGCGCCTGTGCGGCATACTGTTCGAGTGGAGCATAACCTGGGGTAACAATAATGCTTACGCGCTGCCCACCGGCGATTTCTCTGGCGCTGCCAAAGTCAATTAACACTGCACCGCGCTGCACCATCATAATGTTGTCGGGTTTGATGTCACGGTGTAGCAAATTCGAACCGTGCACTAGTTGCAGTGCATCCACAACTTCACGGGCGATTTGGAGCACTTGGGCTTCACTCAAGACTCCACCTTTTTCGACTAAACTCTGTAATGGTT